>JACAEL010000062.1 GCA_013388835.1 Candidatus Thorarchaeota archaeon
GCTCAATCTCTCTGACTATTCCATCGCCGCCTCTCCATTGACCTCTTCCTCCACTCTCAGGTCGCAGCGAGTATCTCCTTATACGAAGCGGATAGGATTTTTCGAGTGCTTCAATCGGCGTGTTGAGTGTGTTGGTCATGTTGGTGTGAACCCCTGAGGTGCCTGCCCGTCCTCTTGAGGCTCCTGCACCTCCCCCAATGGTCTCATAGAACGTGAATGGCCTGCCACTCCGGTGGTCTATGCCTCCTATTGTCAGGTTGTTCATGGTTCCCTGACTGGCAGCAGGCACTCGGTCAGGCACGCATCCCGCGAGCGTTCCTAGTACCACATCCACCACTCTCTGAGAGGTCTCAACGTTGCCTGCGGAGACCGCCGCTGGGTGGTGCGGGTTGAGTAGACTGCCGTCAGGGACGATGACTCGAAGCGGGCTCCAACAGCCCTCGTTTGTGGGTATGTCTTTTCCGAGAAGTGCTAGGAACACAAAGTACACTGATGAGAGAGTTGATGCAAGTGGGCAGTTGATGTTGCCTCTGACCTGTCCAGATGTGCCAGCAAAGTCGATGGTCACATGCGCGTCCTCGACGAGAACCCTCGCCTGGATGGGTATGTCCCAGTCACCGGCTCCATCACTCTCCATGAAGTCCACAAAGGACGAGTCGATGCCATCAAGCTCCCGAAGCGCGTTGTGCATCATCGTGGCAGAGTAAACCCTCAGGTCGACGAAGACTCTCTCCAGTGTCTTCCAACTGTGTAGAGCTGCCACCTCATGCATACGCCTCGAGCCCACGATGTTGGCTGCCATCTGGGCAGCGAGGTCTCCCAGTCTCTCTTCGGGGGTCCTAGTGGCTTTCAGTAGGTCTTGAATCGAGTCCAGGTCCAGTTGATTGTCTTGCACCACAACTCTAGGCCTGATTACAACACCTTCCTCTTCCAGCGATGTGGAGAGTCCCGGCATCGAACCAGGACTGATTCCGCCAACATCGGAGTGGTGTGCTCTGTTGGCAGCATAGGCCTTCACAACACCATCATCACATATCGGTGCCACAAGTGTCAGGTCCGGCAGGTGCGAGCCGCCAGAGTACGGGTCATTCAGAAGAGCCATTGTTCCATCGACGAGTTCGTCTCCAACACGTTCTATGCACGCCTTCACAGACAATGGCATCGCACCCAGATGTACAGGTATGTCCTTCGACTGCGCGATTAGACGTCCTGCTTCGTCAAACAATGCACAGCTGCAGTCACGTCTCTCCTTGATGTTGGGACTGAACGCAGCCTGACGCAGTGCGTGGCTCATCTCTCTCGCACAGGATATCAGCGTGTTCTTGATCACTTCGAATGTGACAGGGTCCCGTATCACTCGGCAGACCTCCTCATCAACATGCATCCATCGTGTCTCTGTTCTGCGACCCAGCCCGGTCCGATGTATACTGTCGTGTCCGGCTGCTCTACTATTGCCGGCCCGAATGTCTGTGAGTCTTCACTCAATGATTCCCTCCTCACTACCCGTGCCTCTGTGGCTATCCCTGGAGGCAGTACTACGGACCGATATCTCTCACTGTCCTCCGTGACACCTCGATGTGCGGATAGGGCCTCTCTGGGTCGTGTTGCCAGTGCTGTTGTTCTGACCGTAACCCACTCGATGTCCCGGTCCTTGAGGACGTATCCATACTGCGCCAAGTGTGCCTCTGTAAACAGTCTTATGGAGGTCTCTCTAAGTCCTGTATCAATCACCGGTACTCCAACGGTCAGCTCGTGCGACTGACCGACGTACCGCATGTCAATCTCCCACTCGACTCTGATGGTGTGTTGTGAGACTCCTTGTGCAGCAAGTGAACTCCTCACTGCTTCTGTCAACTCCTGTAGTGTCGTGATGACCCTCTCGAAGTCTCCTGTTCTGCTAGACACAAGCACTGTCTTCATCCTGTCTGACCTGAGGTCTGCGCACACCAGACCAAATGCGGAGGTGATACCCGGGTGCGGCGGAATGAGGACGCTCTTGATACCGAGGGCGTCTGCGATGTCGACCGCCTGTGTTGGTCCAGCCCCACCGAAGGGCACCAGCACGAAGTCTCTTGGGTCGTTGCCGCGTTCCACCGTCACCTCTCTGATTGCCTGTACCATGTTGGACGTCGAGACTCTCACCACCCCCAGTGCAGCCTCTTCGCAGCTGAGTGAGAGTCTGGTGGCAATCTGCTGCACTGCCGTCCTCGCTAGTGAGGCGTCAAGCTTCACTCTCCCTCCAAGGAAGTAATCCGGGTCTATGCGCCCCAGCACAATGTTGGCGTCTGTTATTGTGGCGGAGGTCCCTCCTCTTCCATAGGCTGCCGGGCCCGGAACGGATCCGGCACTCTGAGGGCCGACGTGCAAGACCCCAAGTGCATCAATCCATGCCATGCTTCCGCCTCCTGCACCTATGGTCTTGACATCGACCGAGGGGGTCCTAAGAGGGAGGCCTGCGACTTCGTTGTCCGCCTTGACTCTCACTCTATCACTCACCGCACTTATGTCGCACGACGTCCCTCCCATGTCCAGCGTTATCACTCGTGAGAGGCCTGCGGACTGTGAGACTGCCCATCCACCAATGACGCCACCTGCAAGACCTGATATGGCCAGCTTGACCGCGTTGCCCCTGGTGTTTGACGCAAGTACCGTGCCTCCGTTGGACTGCATGACTGCAAGCTTTGCTCTTGGACAGACAGACGCAATGGCACTGTCCAGTTTCCTAAGGTAATTGACAACCAGCGGTCCCAGATACGCTTCAAGCACTGTTGTTGACGTGCGCTCGAACTCACGAAACTCGGGCAGGACTTCCGACGAGCAGACCGTGTATCGCCCCAGATGCTCAATCTGGCTAGCAATCATTCTCTCATGCGCGTCATTCTGATAGGAGAATAGGAGTGCGACTGCCACGGCATCAGAGGGTGTCTGTTGGACCACGTGCTCCAATCTCTCAATCTCGTTCTGCGTGAGTGGCTCAATTACCTCTCCATCGGGACCTATCCGTTCCCGTACACCCACGCGCCGGCCCCTTGGAACCAGGACTGGCGGCTTTGAGGCTCCAAGGTCATAGATCTCCTCTCTGTTCTGCCTTCCAATCTCTATGACGTCCTCCATTCCATGGGTGGTCACCAGCAGCACGCTGGCACCCTTTCCTTCTAGCATCGCATTTGTGGCCACAGTAGTCCCGTGTACTATCAGCCCAATCTCCTCAGGAGCCACTGAGTTCTCCGCGAGTATCTCGAGGATTCCTTTGACTACTGCCTCTTCCTGAGCTGATGGCGTCGAGGGGATCTTGTGAACGCGATAGCCACTCGAGTCGTCAGATGTCAGTATTATGTCGGTGAATGTTCCACCGACGTCTACTCCTATTGTTCTCATCTTTCGTCGCGGGCACAGCCATGACCCAGATATGAATCATTGGTGACGTGTACCAGACGACAAGTCTTTAGTCCCACATCTGGCGTGAATTGCCTAGTGGCCTTCACAATGACCGCCTGGGAGTATAGCGCTGTACTGGTACGGTATGGTGAGATCGCACTCAAGTCAAAGCAGACAAGACGGAAGATGATCAGTCTGCTGGCCTGCCACATAGAGACTGCCCTCAAGGAGCACGGAATTCCCTACGAACGTGTCGTAAGGGAGTATGGTCGACTCTTTGTTGAAACCCCGTCTGTCGGGGAAGCCACTGAGGTCATCTCTCGCGTGTTCGGTGTAGTGTCCTGCTCGCCTGTCGTGCAGATTCGGTCTAGTCTGGACGAGATACTCAATACAGGCCTGGCTGTGGTGAGGCAGTCATTTGTCAGAGACCGGTCCTTTGCCGTTCGTGCTCGACGTGTGGGAGAGCACTCATTCTCAAGTCAAGACATCCGGGAACGGCTGGGTGAGCTCATAGTCGAGAACATGCAGGACTACGGATTCACTGTCAACCTCAAGTGTCCAGAGCAGGAGGTCTGTGTTGAGGTCAGGAATGAGCGTGCATACGTGTACACTACGACCATCAAGGGACTGGGCGGTATGCCCACTGGGTCTCAGGGAAAGGTAGTCTGTGCCATCTCAACAGGTCTGGACTCACCGGTGGCTGCATACAAGGTTATGAAACGTGGCTGCATTCCGGTCTTCGTGTACTTTGACAATACTCCCTATTGCGACCAAGAGTGCACCTCGGTAGCCATACAGCAGGCACAGCGACTAGCCCGACTAATACATGACTATGAGGTCAGACTGTATGTTGTCCCGCACGGACCTGACTTGACCGAAGTGCAACAACACGCCCCAGCGAAACTGACCTGTGTGATGTGCAAGAGGAATATGCTCCGACTGTGCCGAGAAGTTGCGAAGATGGAGGGCGCGGATGCCATTGTCACAGGTGAGATAATCGGTGAACAGGCATCGCAGACGACAGCCAACCTCCGGGTAATCGGCAATGCCGTGTGTGACTATCCTGTCCTGCGACCGTGTGCAGGTGATGACAAGAGCGACATCGAGAGAATTGCGCGCCAGATTGGTACCTACGAGTTTGCTGAGCGGTCTCTTCAGTGCTGTACACTGCCGCCAGAGTATCCAGCTGTCCAAGCTCATCTTGAACGGGTACTGGCGGCAGAGGCAGAGATGGACATGGCCGTGTTTGAGAGCGAGATTCGTGCAGCGAAAGTCATCAAACTGCGACAGGGATCGGACTTGAAAAGAACATAAACGGAAGCGGACCAGCCATGCTCATTCCGACTCCTGAACAGCGCCATGCCGCCGTGGTGCATGCAGCCTGAAGCAGTCAGTACTAAGGTCTTAAATACTCCTTATTGAGTGATGGGACCTATGAGCTCCAATAATGTCGGAGCGAGGAGAGAAAAGCCATTTGCCAAGATCTAAGAAGGACCGAATTATCCCGGTTGCGCCTGTGGACAGACTGATTCGGAAGGCTGGAGGCGCTCGAGTCAGCGATACAGGGGCTGAGAAGCTCGCAGAGATCCTAGAGGAAGTAGGAGTCTTTCTGGCACGTAATGCATCTGAGATTGTGAACCAGGCCAAACGAAAGACCATAACGGACAAGGATGTCGAGCTTGCTTACAGGCAATGGCGCAGAACCCTGTGATTCAGCAGAGCCTGCGGTCTTCAGCCTGATGTCAAATCGGAATTGGTACATAGTCCGAGAGGGTAGTACAGGTGCAGACAAGAAGAGGAGAGTTTCTACCGGACAGGACTGCGCTGCTATCAGTCCATGCGGTCTCTCCCCTCCTTGAGGATGCCGTTGTTGGCATCTGTGACAGGATACAGGACCTAGGATTGGGTTCCTGTACTCTTCTTGTTGTCCCCTTTCACAACATGAAGGTTGCGAATAGTCTTGAGAAACACGAGCTGTTCTGTGAGTACCTCCTCTCGTTGCATTACGAGCTCTCACTGAACGGATACTCCCACCTGTCAAAGTCTGGAACGCTGGACGAGTTTCGAGCCATGTCCGTCGAGCGGATGAGAGCCCGTCTGACGGCGAGCATCTCCCTCTTTGAGAAGGCATTTCACTCACGACCGCTTGGCTTCGTACCACCTCTGTGGCAGGCTCCCTTGAAACTCGTGGACCTGTCACGAGCGTCTAATCTCCAGTACTGCGTAGTGGGTGACAGAATCTTTGATCTCCGGTCGGGAAACGTGTTATCAACATCCGCCTGCGTCATCAGCTCGGGCACCAAGAGTCTCGACCTCACACATGCAGTACTTGAGATGGAAGTCGGAGGTCCCGTCCAGATCTCACTTCATCCATTGGACATCCAGTCGGATACTGTCTTTGATGTCTTGACGGACATGAGAGACCGTCTCGGGTACAAGTTCATGGGGTACTCTGACCAGTTGCTGCACTAGTGGAGCGCAATATGCACGACTCCCGCATGTCTGTTCACAAATCTAACATAATCATCCGCAGATTCAGACGACTTAAGGCTATATACTGCTGCCGAAATCTCCTCACCTGCTTCATGCTTGTTGAGTCCAGAAGTCTTCTTGACTCATCCATGAGAACTATGCCAGAGGATGCTTCAGATGGGTGTCAGGAGAAACGGTGTGCCTAAACACACAGAGGTACCAGCAGAGGACCGCGTGGTCGAAAAAGCGCCCGTCGTTCCGATGCATGAAATGGACTTCATTCTAGCATCATTATTATACCTCGATTTCCAGATTCAGGTCGCCGTCGAAGACACCCCAATACTTACTGGTCCGGAGTCGCGTTGGCAAGTCGTTCAGTTGTCATTTGGAGGTCTGCTGTTATGAGGAAGGTCAGCATCATCGCAGTTGCATTTGTCATGCTATTCTTGTTTCCAGTCACGGACATCGGCAGTGGCTCATCGGGAGCAGCTCGCGCACTGCCCATGATTCTGGAGGACGTTGGCAGTCTTTCGGAAGACATGACCGGAAGCGGGCAGTCGTTGCCAGTCGTGCTGTCCGGCGAGGCCTCGAATATCTATGACAGCCACATGGTAATCAGCTCGGGAGCGCCAGGGACAACCTCCATATTACTCAGCTCAGGATGGACCGCCACTGGTCTTAGTCACACTGTTCAAGGTGTGACCACATGGATGAACGATCAGGTGCTCAACTGGAACCTTGACAAGTACCATAACGAGAAGTGGTTGATCTCTCCCTACCAGTCCACTGATGTGCAGGTTCCAGACTCATGGACGCTGACGAAGACGGTTAGCAAGGGCAATCAGCACCCCCGCTCAGGGTACTTCCGCTTCTACAGTGACGGTGCTTTCTACTACTCCGGGATTGGGTGGAGATTCGAGGCGCGTTGGTCGTCTGGAAACGTCCTTGCTGCCACCGACGAGATTTATCTTGCCCAGCAGATTGCAGCGCCGTTCAGAGCCGTCTACTCAGCCCGTGTGACCTTCTGGTACAACGTGCGTTCTATCTCAAACATGGACAATCAAGTTCACCTCTTTGTGCGGCTTGAGGGGAGCGAGACCAAGCTTCATGTCTTTGAGTCAGGGGATACCACCGAGACCTGGCTGCAGGCTGTGGTAGACATTCCGTCAAGTCATCTCGACACACTCAGTTTCCCCAGTTCACTTCTACTTGAGGTGGGCCTTGCCACAGACCTGTCAGGTTCACAGAGCTCCACACAGAATGCCTATGTCTACGTAGACGAGATACAACTTCAGCTTGAGGCTCGGCCCTTCCCGGAACAGATTGGTCTCAAGGCAAATGGCACTGCAGTTGTAGGTGGTTCTCCAGGTGTTGAGTACGAGTACGTGCCTGACGTTTCCGGCCGCGACTGTCACGATGACCCCAGTTCGGGACTTGACTTGGACGGATACAACAGTGCGCTTGAGGTTGGCATATACGGGTCCAGTTGGTCTGACGCTGTGGACTATGAGGCAGCATTCCAAATACCGCTTGACATACCGAAGGGCTCTGTGATCCTCTCCGCCTACTTCGAGGCAGAACCCACAGAAGAGATGTTGACTTATGTCAACGGGATGAGAGTCAGACTGTCGGTCAAGACCGCATCGAGTGGACCCATAACATCCTTCACAACTGGCCTGCCTCACCTAGAGGACCGATACACCTGGATTCCCGCGGGCGTAGACTGGATGCCCACTGCGTGGTACCACCCGAACGGATACCGGATAAGACAGCGCTCCCCCGACATCACTGCACTGGTTCAAGAGGCGGTCAGTGACCCCACATGGTCTAGCGGCAACTACGTGGCCGTCATGTTGGACTACATCTATTCCTCCACATACGCCAGTGACAATCGAATCAAGGGGACCTACGGTTATGGCCAGAGTGAGCTTGCAAGGCTCTGCGTTGAGTATCTGGTACCATACCCTGAAGACGCGGTGTACACGTTCACGTATCAGAAGGACATCGTAATCGACCATACGAAGGTTGCAGCAACGCTCACCGACTTCCCGGTCCTGATTGACCTGTTCGATGCTGACCTGAAGACAGATGCTCAAGCAGATGGGGATGACATCGCATTCAAGATGGGCGACACACCCCTTGACTTTGAGATTGAGTCCTTTGAGCAGTCATATAACAGCACTCATGCACACCTCGTGGCGTGGGTCAAGATTCCCTCTCTATCCAGTACGACACCGACAACCATAACGATGATGTACGGGAATCCGAACGCTCCCCCACGCCTGCACGATTCAGTCTGGGCCGACTACGAGTTTGTTCACCACTTGGCGGACAGTCCAAGTGGCACGATACAGGACAGCTCTCCTGGCGGGCATCACGGCACGTCCTACGGGTCCATGACGGCAGAGGACCTTGTCAGCGGAGCGATAGGCAAGGGGCTCGACTTTGATGGTACGGACGACATGGTGTCGATAGGGCAGGTGTACAC
>JACAEL010000063.1 GCA_013388835.1 Candidatus Thorarchaeota archaeon
CTCAGGCTTAACGCGCTGAGGCTCGAAGACGCACTTGAGAACTTCAGGGCAGCTTACGAAATCATGGACACGGACATTGGAAGGCAGGCGAGCCTTGCCAATATGGGAGAGATAGGCATACATTTGGGTCGATATGCAGAAGCAGAGGACTATCTTGCGAGGGCAAGCCGACTGGAGGACAAGACGCGCAAGGGCATGATTGAGATATACGTCTGGCAGGCCATACTCATGGCACGAATGCAAAGAGAGAGAGAAGCGAGCACCTACTTGGAGCGTGCCAGGAAGATTGCAGACAACTCGGAGAAGCCACTGCAGAGAGGGCTCTATTTGTACGCAAGGGGAATCTGTGATTCTGAGGCTGGTAGATACAGTGACGCGGTGAGATCCCTCGAGAAGGTCTTGAGGGTGGCAAAGGAGAACCATGTGTTCGAACTCATGGTCCGTGCAGAACTGGAGCTGTCCAGATCATACATGAAGGCATTTCTAGACGGGAGCAACCAGGATGCACTGGCCAGAGCAGCGTACCATCTTGATGACCTCATTCAGATTGCAAAGGAGCAGGAACTACAGTCACTGTATGCTCAGTCACTGCTTCTCAGAAGTCAAATCCTCGTTCTCGCAGGCAAGACACATGAGGCGAAGGGCGATCTTGAGAGAGCGTCAAGCGTGGCATCCTTTGTAGGAGATACACGCCTGATAAGGGAGGCAGAGATGCAGATGGGGACGCTTGCCACCAGTCAGATTCCATCCCCAACGAGCATTGACAGGAGTGGTCTTGCAAGGTCATTGGACCGAGCAACGGGTTTCAGACCAGCAGGTCAGCTCAAAGAGGTCCCCAGACCAGACCTTCATGTCCTTCTGACTCTGGACAGAGAGTCAGGTCTAACCGAGTTCGTTCATAGGTTCGAGACAGACATTCAGATGGACGGAATACTCATTGGCGGTTTCATCTCGGCAATCATTTCATTCACTAGCCATCTCATGGGTGATGTGGGTCTCCTCAGGTCGATAAACCATGAGGGCTTTGTGCTACTGATGGAGTACACGCCACGTCGGATTGTGGCGCTAATCGCGAGTCAAGAGTCATTTGAGATTCGCTACCTGTTGCGCGAGTTCGCTCAGAGATACGAGGAGGCCTATGCCACCACCAGGGTTTCGGATGGCATCAGGGCAGATGAGTTCGATAGGGCCGAGAGGATGGTGAGAGAGATCTTCTTACAGAGCAGCGCCTAGACTCGTCGCGCACTACAGCTCTACTTATATCACATGATTTGTCAGGAAGACACATTGAGAGTGCCTGTCATTGACATCAATGGAGGAGCTACGGAGGATACTCAGGATTGGTGAGACCCGCAATGTGGAATTCAAGAGGGAACTCACCGAGGCAGACCTGAAGGAAGAGAAACGACAGCGGATAGTGTCACGTGTTCGTTTCATGACATGTGAGAGTCCATTTGAGGGGCGGCTTCTGGTCGGCGTCGAAGACGTCAACGGCAGAGAGTGGAAACTCTACGGGCTCTCCGAAGAGCAGATTGAGAAAGCTCATGCCGTTCTCGAAGAAGTCTGCAAAGAGGCGGGCGTCGAGATAGTCGAGGATGAAACAATAGAGACTCCGCGGGGACTTGTGGGAGCCTACCTGCTGAAGAGGATAGAAGCTCCGGAAACGAAGGAGACCTGTTCAATCAACGTTGCTGGGCGTGTGGACTCTGGGAAGTCAACGCTTGTAGGCGCCATAGTCACAGGACAGCCTGACAACGGCAGCGGCAGGGCTCGGTCATTTCTCTTGACGCATCCTCAAGAGATTGCCAAAGGCCAGACGGCGGACATCCATCTGGCATTCATGGGGTTCTCGTCTGAAGGAAAGCACATTCACTTGGAGAACCCCCTCAGCAAGGAGGAGGCCGCCAGAGTGCTGGATCAGTCCACCAAGATTCTGACGTTCTTCGATGCTCCAGGTCATCAAGAGTACAGCAAGACCATGATTCGAAGCATACTGGGAGCGGATGCACAGTATGGCCTTATCTTGGTCCCAGCTGCTGAGGAGGCTGCACTGATTCAGGGCGAGGAGATAAGGACCGGCATCAGAAGGCTCGATGACATCACAAGGGAACACATGGTACTCATGGCTGGCCATCACCTGCCGTTCATTGTCATTATCTCCAAAGTGGACAGGGCATCGAGCGATAGACTAGAACTGGTATCCGAGGTTGTCAAGGACACTCTGAGGGAGATAGGCAGGATACCTGTAAACGTGAGAGGCTTCGAAGACATGCCCCCTGTGCTCAAGGAGATTGGCAATGGAGTCATCGTGCCCGTGGTCAGGATGGCTGCAACACAGAACGAGTCCCTGGACATGCTGACCGAGCTGCTCCGAGGACTGCCCTCTGGAATGTCAGAGAGAGACCTTGGCCTGTCAGCCAGAGCATACGTGGACAAGGTCTATCGCGGAATAAGAGGCACCAACGTCGTAGTGACTGGCACCGTCAAGAGAGGGGTGTTCAAGAAGGGGCAGAGTGTGGTTGTCGGTCCTGACGAGAACGGCCGGATGTTGGAAGGCCGCGTCTTCACGATTGAGATGTTCAAGAAACGTGTGAGTACTGTGAAAGCAGGGGACCTCTTCGGATTCGACATAAAGGACATTGACAAGCACATGGTAAGAAGAGGTCAGATTGTGGCAGATGCGGACGAGGACATCAGGAGCTGCCGCACGTTAGACGCCAACATTGTGGTCACCAGGCATCCGACGAGAATCACCGAGGGCTATACACCGGTCATGCAGTGCCATACAATTCAGCACCCAGTAGTCCTCAAGAAGATATTCGACGCGGACTACCTGACAGTGGGCGACTTCGCAAAGGTTCGATTAGAACTGATGCTCCATCCCGAAGTAATCAGCGTGGGGGATAAGATTGTTCTGCGGGAAGCAAACACTCGAGCGATAGGCACAGTAGTGGAGACATTCCCATAAGTGTCATCTCCAGAGAAGGCCGTCCACAGATTTGGGCATCAGCTCTTCATGCCGCAATAGTCCGCAGCTCGACCAGCTAGCCAGTATCGGATAGACCGCGACTCTTCTCGCAACAGCCTCGCTGAGAACAGCCCGCTCCCATGTGGCCGTAGCAGACACAATGGCATAACCTGTGTTGCCAGTATTGAACACAGTCGCCTCCAACGCCCGCGAGGAGACGTCCTCAACGGTCTCGGCCGGACCACTAAGAAGGAGCGAGGGCTCCACACCAATATGACTGAAGTCAGGCAGGAGTACTACATGACCGGCACGTACCAGAGATTCGACACGCTGCGTGGATCCGATGAGGGTATCGGACAGGACTTCTAGTTGGCCAATCGCCAGTCGCTCCAGAACGGCCTGCAGGTCGGCTGGAAGCTGTTCATGCGAACCGAAGCTCATCCTGATGTGGAATGGAGTCGAGTCCTTCTCACGCAGACCAATCCTCGAGAGAGCCCATGCAACCACTGCGCGACCATGTGACATGACACCACCCGACTTTGGCACCATGTCGTCCAAATCCAGGTGATAACTCAGCGACAACACTCTCTCACCCTGCATCGAACCCAACTCCAAGCATCGCTCAATAGACCCTTCAAGGTAGCGCACGCGCACCCGTGAGTCGAGACTCGCCTCTTCGGGAGCGCAGATCCTCAACATCAGTTCGGACCCCAGTAGTGATGTGTTGCAGACCGCCCTTGGGGCAAGATGCATGGCCGCATCAGTGTGACGTCGTTGGTTCAGCCGGTGAGGACTGTTAAGCGTGGATAGAAGTCCCTTGATGAGATGAAGCTCTTCAGTGCCGACGGGTACTTCTAGGCTGGTATGGAGGGTTTCCAGAGCTCTCAACAGTACGTCACTGTTCATGCTGCCGACGCCAGCCTCAATCAGAGACAGGAGCCATCTGAACCCTCTGTGAGAATAGGTCTCGGAGTTCTTGATGAAGTGAGGGATAAAGGCACAAAGAGCACTGTTCTTGCTCCGCGTCTTCCAAGCTTCCAACCACTTCTCTTGGACAGGCGGTCGCAGTTCCGAAAACGAGATGGCATTGCCAACCAGATGAGTGAAGTCATCGCGCATGGACGAGGTTGGACAGCACAAGACGAATCCAGCTCGAATGGCGAGTCCTTCAACCCACGGCGCATTGACTGAGTTCTCCTCAAAGAACAGCACCCCGTCATCCTCGATGCGCATCCCGAAGCTTTGATTGGACTCCCCGACCACACCTCTGCTGACATAGAGCGATGGAAATCGCGGTTCTGAGACACCCAAGAGCCGCGCAACACGCTTGATTGACCTTGAGAGTAGACCTCTCAGCTCCTCGGTCGCCTCCATCCGAAGCTCCTCAGGAGTGGGTTCTCGCGGCTTCTCGTAGCGAGACAGCAGTCTGGCAGTGAGCCGGAGCGCCCCATAGGTCTTCTCGTCCATGTTCTCGCCCAGAAGCAAGGTTCCAGCAGGACTGAAGAAGTAGACACGCACACGGTCCCTGTTGATGACCCCTACCAGGAAGGCGGTGCCGTGAAGCTGCTTGAAGTACTTCCTAATGGTCTCGGCTTTGACCCTTAGTACCTCGACTGCTTCTGCACCGGTCTCTTCGAACTCGCGCGCACCAAAGGCGGCAATCATCTTTGGGACTTCTCTGGCCTTTGCACCCACTGCTGTTCGACTCCGATGAGTCCGGTTCCACTCACTCGCACATAAGACTGACTGACGCCAGTGCCACCTACAATACACTTAATTCGCTCCGTTCAGCAGCCATGGTGAGTACAGAGATGCAGATTGACTACAGCTTTTTCATCATCTGGTGGGTGGTGCCACTTCTAATCTTGCTAGGACGAGCGGCAGTCATGGGATATCGTACGCGGAAGAAGAGAGAGGAACTCCGCAGAGTTGAGGAGAAGGCCACCCCACTGAGTCGAAGGCTGTAGATCAGGACTCAGTTTGCTGCTTGAACACTCTGTGACTCCAGTCCCTCGTACATTGGCATGAGAAGGTCCCGTGTCGGGGTCGCTTCCATCACCATGTCGAGTATCTCACTGTTCTTTATGAGGACGGCAGAGAGGAACTCGTAGGTGAACTTGTCAAGACGGATGTTAACACCACGTCGAGGCACCTGAGTGAGAAGTAGTACTATATTGAAGTCGCCTCGTGGCAGTTGGTTCAGAATCCCTCGCTTCATGTCCGGCTCAAGCTCGCCTTCAAGCTGTCTTGTGAGTGTCCCACGCTCGATGAAGTTGTACCTGATGCGCTCAAAGTCCCCGTTGGCACTCTTCTTCGGCCGGATGAACGATATCGAGTATCCAAGTCGCTTCAGAGAGTTGTAGCCAATCGTGGTGCGATACAGAGGAGGACACACAGTCTCGAGCTCGACTTTCCTGAGCTCCACAATTTCACCGTTTCTTCTGACTCGCAGGTTCAACGACTCACGCTCCCGTAGAGCTTTGGTCCCAGAGTGTCTTACTGCATCCTCAGTTTAAAGCGTTCTAGAAAATCAGTCCGCAAGTGCGCCTTCTTTCCGCAGCAATGCCCTCTTCAACTCGATCCCGAGGCCATAACCACCTATGCCACTGGCTGAGACGACTCTGTGACAAGGCACTATGGGCGCATAGCGGTTTCTGGCCATCACATTCCCGACGAAGCGGGAGGCCCTAGGCAGACCAGCCATGCTCGCAAGCTGCCCATAGGTCACAGTCATGCCTCTTGGGACCTTCATGAGAGATGTCAGTACCGCTTGAGTCTTGCCACTCAGACCTGAGAAGTCAAGACGCACTCGGGGCAATTCAGGAACATCAATCCCTTCATAGATGTCTAGAATGTAGTTGACCACCACAAGGTCATCCGGGAGGTCTTCTCGACGGAGTCCCTCACCTCCAGCGGAACGTACAGCACGCTCAAGGGACTCACTGGGAAGCGAACAGGAATAGAGGCCGCCCGGGGTGAACACCCCGGCGGCACATAGCCCATTTCTTTCGACGACTGCCAGTCTCTTACACATCTCAATTCACGGTTCGCTTCATTTTCTGGAACACTTTGAGACAGCATATACCAGAAGTGAAGTGAGTTCGGGGTTGCTCTTCTTTGACCCGAGGTCCGACCAGCCACCATCACTATTCTGTGTTCCGAGCACCAGCGAGAGACCCTGCTTGATCACCTCCTCTTCACTCTTGGTATTCGGTCGGCCGACAGATGCCAAGTCAACCATGTCGTAAGTCGATCTCTTTTCAATCGAGTTCTTGAGGTGTTGAAATAGGGCAGCTCTAGCGCTCACATAGACCCCGTGATTCGAGTTCACGCCAACAGCAACTAGTCCTGCAAGGATGTTACCGGTCCCCAGCGGATCCGACTCGGGGGCGCCCTTATAGTCCGGCCAATGACCATCCTCGTGCTGAGTGTGGAGCAGATAGTCCCTAGCACGGGTCACCCGCTCATCGTTCTTGAGTCCCGCCCTTGCAAGCGCTTCGGCGGCCTTCCCAGTAAGCCATGTGATGCTCTTACCAACTGGATACCACTCTACCTCATCCTTCTTGCCATACCTATCCTCTATGAAAGGCTCGAGGTTCAGTGTCTCGGCAAACCCGCCGTCGCTCTTCTGCCGCGAGACAAGAAACTGGACCATCTTCTCGACAAGAGATGAGGGCGGCTTCTTGAACTCCGTCAGCAGGGTGAGAATCTCGGCGGTCTCCTTCACCGAACTTGGATTCCCGCGTGTCATGTTGAACGGCACTCCGCCGTCCTCATTGAGGATGGACTCGAGAGCCGCGATTGCTTGCTCAAGCTCTTCTTTGGGTAGTTGTACACCAGAAGAAGCAAGCCTGAGTTTGTCCGCAATGCTACCATTGCTTAGAACGAACGTCTTTGCGTCGTACATGAGACCGAGGTCTGGATTGGTCAACGGATTTCCTCCTGATTCACAGTGTCATGTGAACTCCATAATGGGCGTCCGGTGAGAACAAGGCAGTCAGTCCCACGTCCAAATGACACACAGTATTACGATAGCGACAACTTAAAGGTATCCTCGACGGTCACTCGCTCTCTTCTTCTTCATAGAACTCGAGGATTTCCTTCCGGCGCTCTCTCCGCTCATCTTCTGTGAGCTCATCGTCGGGCCTGTCATCATGTTCTACAACAACAATCTTCTCACGTGGACTGTGCTTGATACGATACTCAACCTTATACTTGGGAGCCCTTGATACGGCCTTCTCATGACCGCACTCACGACACTTGAGAATGGGCTTCCCGTCCTTCTTCTGAGGAAGCATGAGTGCTCCGCATTTCTCACAGAACTCCAAGAGACTTCGCCCCGAAATTGTTGTAGTCTTCACCCTCCCGTCACATCTCCATTTAAGTCTGATGCTGATGTCGCCCCTGTCAACTGCGCAAGATGGAAAAGCTTATGATAGGCGAGGTATCCGCCCGCCCGCAACCTGTGGTGTCACCCGCAGTCGCCAGAAGACGGTTGTGAATTCTATGGTAAGAGTGAAACCGTTCAGAGCCTACCGATACAATCTGACCAAAGTAGGCAGCTATGACAGAG
Organism: Candidatus Thorarchaeota archaeon; assembly: GCA_013388835.1. NCBI lineage: Archaea > Promethearchaeati > Candidatus Thorarchaeota > Candidatus Thorarchaeota archaeon. Next base: position 7,542 of record JACAEL010000063.1, read on the forward strand.
TTGTGGCTCCACCCTATGACATAATCAAGGGAGAAATGATTGACAAGTTTCAGGGACTCTCGCCCTACAACATCGCATGGATAACCAAGAGCAAGTCTCAACCTGGAGACAACGAACACAATAACCAATACACACGGGCGGGAGAACTTCTGGAAAAGTGGCTTGAACAGGGCGTCCTAGTCCAAGACCCGACAGAGAGCTTCTACGTATACGGACAGGACTTTGAAGTGGCCGGGAAGAAGCTCTTTAGATTCGGGTTCATCGGACTCTTGGGACTTGAGGACTTTGCGACCGAGGCACCGAAGAAGGGCACATTCTCAGGCGTCTTGCAACACGAGGAGACTCTCCCCAAGGATATAATGGACCGATTGAGTCTGTGTCGGGCCACGATGATGCAGTTTGGATTGATCTTCGTGATATATCCCGACGCAAAGGGCGAAATCGACAGAATCCTGAACGAGGCCATGAAGAAGAAGCCGTTGGCAGATGTCGTTGACCACGAGAATGTCAGGCACCGCATCTGGGTCATAGATGACAAGCCCACAAACACAAGGATAACAGAACTGATGGCAGACAAGTACGTAATCATTGCTGATGGACATCATAGGTATAAGACTGCCCTACAGCTGTCAAAGGAGAATCCGCAACTGGAGGCGGCGAGACACCGCATGGTGGCGTTTGTGAATATCTCTAATCCAGGGCTGGTGATTCTTCCGACCCATCGGGTTGTGCAGAACTTGGAGAACTTCGACTCAGGCGCACTCCTGAAGGGCATCAGCTCGCACTTCACCGTCGAGACCTATGACTCCACCGAGAAGATGTTCGCTGCGATGTCGAAGCAGTTCGACAAGGACAAACACTCGTTTGGCCTCTTTGTCAACGACGGCAAGTTCTATGTCTTGACTCTGAAGGACGAACGCGCGATGGAGGAGGTCCTTCCGAAAGCGTCGAAGGAACTCCGAAGACTGGATGTGTCAATACTGCACTCGCTCATTCTGGACAGACTACTTGGGATTGACAAGGCGAAGCTCTCCCAAGGCACGATGAAAGGCGGCGGCTACGTCACGTACATCAAGGGAGTTGGCGAAGCTGTAGAAGAGGCAATCAGGGCGGTAAAGGAAGGAGCTCATGCAGCGTTCTTCATGAACCCGACACGTGTCAGGGATGTCGAGTCAGTTTCGAGGAACTTTGAAGTGATGCCACAGAAGAGCACCTTCTTCCAGCCCAAGGTGTGGACAGGGTTCACAATGAACAGAGTCAAGTGAAGTATACACTGGAGGCAATTGTAAATGACGAAAAGAGCACACAACTTCAATCCGGGACCAGCAGCCATTCCTCTTCCAGCCCTGAAGAAGGCTCAGGAGGAGTTCTTGGACTTTGCTGGCACCGGCATGTCAATCCTTGAGGTCTCCCACAGATCTAAGGAGTATGAGAAAGTCCACTATGCAGCCACGGACCTCTTGAGAGAGCTCCTGCGCGTGCCTAGTGATTACAAGATTCTCTGGCTCCAAGGTGGGGCGTCAACGCAGTTCTTCATGGTGCCCATGAACCTCCAAGTTCAGGGCAAACCAATGGAGTATGTCATCACTGGGGGATGGGCTGAGAAGGCCCTCACCGAGGCCAAGCTGTTCGGCGAAACAAGAATCGTCGCAACGTCCAAGGACCAGAAGTACACCTTCATTCCAGAGGAAGTCAGATTCAATGCTGGTGCAGCATTCGGACACATCACGAGCAACAACACACTCTACGGGACTGAATGGCCGTACTGGCCGACGGTTCCAGAGGATGTGCCTCTGGTCTGTGACATGTCATCCGACTTCATGGCAAGGGTGGTTGATGTAAAGAAGTTCGGAGTGATATATGCTGGTGCCCAGAAGAACCTGGGTCCTGCAGGAGTCACAGTGGTAATTGTCAGGGAGGACCTGCTCGGCAGAGCTCCAGAGAACATCCCGACCATGTGCAAGTGGAGGACACATGCAAAGGATGATGCGCCATCGCTGTACAATACACCCCCAGTCTTCGCGATATACATCTCAAAGCTTGCCCTTGACTACACCAAGGAAGTCGGAGGCATCCCGGCCATCGAGAAGGTCAATCGTCAGAAGGCCAAGATAATCTACGATGTCATTGATGCCTCAGGCGGCTTCTACAGGGGACACGCAAGACCGGACTCGAGATCTCTGATGAACATCACATTCCGACTGCCTTCAGAAGAGCTCGAGACAAAGTTCGCAGATGAGGCAAAGAAGCTGGGAATGATAGGGCTGAAGGGCCATCGTTCCGTCGGCGGCATGCGAGCATCACTCTACAATGCCGTGACAGTTGAGTCGGCGAAGGTGCTTGGCGAATTCATGACAGAGTTTCAAGCCAAGAACCAGTAGTCACTTTGCGCGAGCGGAGGCGAAACAGCGCCTCCGCAATCTTCTTTTTCCAGTCACAAGAGGTTCATGCTGAGCTCTTTCGCTTCTTGGAAAACTGACTCACAGCGTTGACCAGCGCTTCTCGAAGAGATGGCATCAAGGCCGCGTCCATGACGCCTCTATATGTACGACGCATTATGTTTCCACTCACCCTGACGTCTGTGTTTCGCATTCCTCGCTCCTCAAAGAAAGCCTTGAGTGCCGACGCTATCGGGATCAGGATGCCACCTGGCAATCGACTGTTGAGAAGCTCGCTGCAGCTCGTGCAGTCCAAGACGACGAGTGTGTTCTCATCGTCGATGAGCACCTCCACTGGAATCTTCTTCTTGGGTCCTCTCAGAGAGCCCAGCGTCCCTTCCGAGATTGCCAGTTCAAACGTCCCGACTTGTTTCATTTCAGATACACTCAGGATGATGCAACGATGTGCAGCAGGATACTCAGCCAATATAAGTGAATCTCAGCAACAATCAGAGAATGCTGCATCCTTGCATGTCACTGCTTCCTCCTTCTCTGAACTAGGCAGAGGGCAGTCAACACTACAATCGCTCCCAACATCAGAATGAGGAGTAGGAAATCCGGCGCTCGAGGACCACCTGTCGTCGTTGTGGTCGTCGTTGTGGTCGTCGTTGTGGTCGTCGTTGTGGTCGTCGTTGTGGTCGTCGTTGACTGCTGGACTGTGTAGCTCTGATTGGCTGAAACTGCCCAGTTGCCCAGTGTGTCCGAGGCATAGATTCGATAGGTCACGACAGTGCCAGCTGCCAACGCAGGGATCATGGCTTCGTAATGACCACTGCTAAGGACCATCGTGACATTGACCCAGTGAGTCCCATTATAGTAGGAGAGAATCACCTCAGACACGGCGGTGTCGTCGGTGACAACTACGGATATCGTAACCGTGTCCGCAGGCGTCGGGTTCACAGGATCTCTAGTCGGAGTCCCTATGGATGGCGGATTCTCTTCGTTGGCAACAACAACGTAGCTGAGCACATCTGTGGAATTGACATTGCCCTCCGTATCGTTTGCATGGAAGCGGTACTGTACGTTAGTCCCCTCAATCTGTCCGGGTATGACTCCGGAATAGGTCATCCCTCCTGAGACCAAGACCACCACGGTAAATGTTGACCATCCGTTCGTGGTGTAGTTGAGTAGCACCGTGTCAACACCTGATGCGCCAGCTGGCTCTGACACGTCAACCGACACTGCCACAGCATTGCCCGCACCGGGCGTAGTCGCGTTTCGCCAAGCATTGCCAATCCAAGGGGCAGTATCATCTCCCACCCAGAAGGATGCCGGAGAAGTCTCGATGCTGTTGCCCGAAGTATCATTGGCAAACACGGCATAGTAGACTGTCGTATTGTACACAAATGACCCGATTGATGCAGAGTAATTACCGTTGCCACCCAGAGACATGGAAACGGACACGGGACTCGTCCAACCCCCAACCTGGTACTTCACCATGACTGTGTGTAGAGCGGTATCATCGGTGACGTTCGCGGTCACCGTAACCATCTCACCATAGTGGACGGGAGTCGGGGAGATGCTCATTGCATTGATGACAGGAGAGGTCGAGTCAAAGTATGACACTGCCGCTAACACATCCAGTTTGCCGTATCCCCATGTTGGGTTCGGCAGTGTGCCTGTGTATGTGTCGTTGCGCGCAGTACTCTGGATGATTGAGCGTATCTGCGACCCTGATGTGTTAGAGAGCTGAATCATCAGAGCGGCACATCCAGCTGCATGTGGTCCGGATGCAGAAGTCCCACTAAACAACCTATAGCCGCCAAAGCGAGGAGAGAATGGAAGAGCTCCGAATCCATTATACCAGTTGGACCACCCCGACGCGTTTGTGTAGTCTGAGATGATATCATAACCTCCTGGGGCCGCAACACCCTGCTTCAAGACCTCGTCAATCCTTGGACCGCGCGACGAGAATCCCGCAATGTCACCGATGGTCTCTCCGCCAACGAGGTTCCGCGTTCGGTAGCTTGCTATGCTCAGGGCCGAATCGGCAGTCGAAGGCCACGTGATCTCGTATTGGTCATCGACATCGCTCATCCAGACGCAACCACCAGTCCATGATGACTGGTCATCAGAGATGTAGGCATGAAAGACCGTCTGCATGGGCGCGGTGATGTTCAACTGATGGTAAGGAGGCATAGTGGTGGTGGGGATGTTGTTGCTGATCCATATCCCTGCCATACTGGTTGACCTGTCGGACACAGAGATGAACGAGTGTACAACCACCGTGTTCCCTGCCCAGCCTATGGAGTCCCCGGGTCCTCCGAAGTTGTAATACCCGAGGTTGGGGTGGAGATACAGAACCGCGTTTGGAGGCCCACCCCACACATTCAGATTGAAGACAAGACTGAAGTTGCAGGATGAGAAGTCGGTGACGTTCCTCGACAACACTGTGATGTAGACATTCTCTATGTCATAGAATACGTATACTCCGTCAGGTTGTGGAACGGTGAAGTCCACCGCGTAGGGAGTGTTGGCGAGTGCAGTGAACAGGGCATGCTTGCTCTTGCCACCCAGGTTCCCGCTGGGAGATATCACTGGCACTCCTGCGGCCACAATAGTGTCAATCACAGCTTCGGCTCCCGGGGAACCGTCGCTCCCACTCCCGTCAAGGTACTGATAGGTCCAGGAGCCAATCTCAGTCAGTATGACATCAGCACCGTGATTGAATGCCCATGTCAGGGCAGCCTCAACGGTCAGCCAAGTGCCTGGCGGGCCCAACACCCGGAGCATCATGAGCTCCGCCATTGGAGCAACACCCACGTACTTCCTGTACCCCAGCTGACCGCCCAGTAGGATGCCTGCTACAGCCGTGCCATGGCCATCCGTGTCCAACGGTGCAGAAGATGTGAGGTTCATCCCTCGAACATAGACGTCCGTGCCAGAACCACCATCGCTCTGCACGATGTACTTCGTCTTGGGCAAAGTCAGCATTAGGAGATTCTCGTTAAGATCAAGACGGTCATTTCCATTCAGATCCTCTACGACGAAGAAAGGCTCCCCCTCTTGCGGAATGCCATCCTGCGTCACATTGTCTACCCAAATCCAGTCGGTGGATGCATCGAACGCCGCATCGCTATCCAAGTCAATATAGTACAGGACTTCGCTAGGCGACCCGAGGTGGTCCCCATTGATGTCAATCCAGTCCGTACCGTTGGAGGGGTTGGCATCCGGAAGCACTTCACCCCAGCCATACTCCTGTTCTCCCGCAAACCAGAGGTCAGGATGTCGCCAGTCCACCCCAGAATCAAGGTCCGCAACGAGAATGCCTTCGCCCGTCAGATTACGGCCCATCTTATCCAAGGCGTTCCAAGCCTCGTTAGCCTGTATCTCGGGGATTGACACGTCCCGTGGAGACTCCAGATGACGTGCGGGTGTCTGCAGATGATAGCCGGTCACGAGTCCCGAGTCCATCAGTCTCATCACACTGTCGGGAGAGCCTTGAACCAAGTAGTAGTCACCAATCCTGCTCTCCTGAGGCGACTCGAGTGTGAATTCGATGCCCATATTGAGCAACTCCTCGATCCAAGTGCTGGATAGACTGTCGGACACTCGAATCAGGAGCGGGACCCTGCCCTCACAGGCCTCGGCTACCGAATGAAAGTCTGTGAGCACGAGCCCAGTAGAAGTGGCGCTTTCCTCATTATACATGTCAGCCGTCAATGATGGCAATGCGGGCATAATAAGCAGAGCTACGAGAACCATGCATAGCAATCGCTTCATGGCAACACCTCATGGGTGGTGGCTGTGATTGCAGCCTCCTGCGAATCCTAGCTATGTTAGTGCGGGCATTTGCTCTTTAATCTATTTCAACTCGCTTCTGGACGGAGTTCTCATCTCTGTTGCGGGTGGTGTTCGGGGGACTGCCTGAAGGAGGAGGAGTGGGCTTTGAAACCTCGGAGGAGTGAATCTTGAACTGCGGGTAGAAACCGGGGACCTCATCATCACGAGTCACTCTCTGTCCTTCATAGAGGGAAGTGCCTGCCCCGACAAGGTACGCCACACATACGCAGATTGCCAGTGGAATCAGCAAGTCGAAGGAGTGGCTTATCTCCAGCAAGAGGATTGTGGTTGCGACTGGAGTGTTTGTGGCCGCGGCCAAGACGGCACCCATGCCAAGCAGCATGAAAGCAGGCACATTGGAAGGGTAGAAC
>JACAEL010000064.1 GCA_013388835.1 Candidatus Thorarchaeota archaeon
ACACCCATGACACATCGAGTTGGCAGGTGCACAAGTCCGACATTGTGCAGTTGTGGGCTGATGAGTCCCTCTTGGTGGCCGCGACGAAAAAGGGAGTTCCGCTGGTATTCAGGCATCGACCTGGCCAAGCCCCGGCCGAGATTGCTCAGCTCAGCAGAAAGGAGAAGGCGACGGTTGTGTGTGGCAACAACTCCTACGTTGCCACCGGGCTGTCGAACGGTGAGGTGGAGGTCTGGGCGAAGGTGGACTGGACCTTTGTCGGTGCCTTACGGGCCGACGACCTTCAACAGGTGACGAGCCTGTGGATGAACCCGTACTACCTAGTGGCAGCAACAACAGGCGGGTGTGTGACGTTGTTCGATCTGAAGGACCTGTCGCAGCTGGGAAAGCTGAAGCTTGACGCCGTCAGGGTGAACTGTGTTCATGTGGACGGAGACCTAGTGATTATGTCAGCGCAGAACCAGTCCGGCAGCGCTAGCTTACTGGTGTTCCGTCTGGTCCACGATGGTGAGCCATTTGATGTGCAGAGTCCGCAGAGTCGGTGCCTGAGCGGCGGCATACTGATGACATCCCCGTACGATGTCTTGGAGTCCGTGCTTGAGTTGAAGGAGAAAGGCAATGCTCACATGCAGGCCGGGCAGTATGAACTCGCGGCGCGGGTGTTCGAGAACGCCCTTCGGGTCCTTGTTGACGGCACACACGCTCTGCTTGAGTTGCCACAAGAGAGAGCTGAAATCACAGCAGAGATCAACCAGCGACTTGGAAGAGCCCTCCTCCGAGTGAAGCTGCAGGAGCTTGGAAGCATGTCCGAGGAAGTTGCTCGGATTGCTGACGAGTTCAAGATGGAAGGCCGTTCAAGGGCCTCTGACGAGGAACTGAAGGTCCTCTGGGAGAGGGTGAGTCAGGCCATTCGGGAGGCACGTGCTCTTGCAGACGCACAGGCCACCGACCTGCTAAGCTATCAGCTGACCGAGTTGGCAGACACACTCGAGCAGGACACCACGGCTGTGCGTCAGAAGATAGAGGCTTATCGTGAGACGGTGAATCAGGCGAGGGCCATAGTTGACAACATGACGGCTGAGTGGTCTAGGCTAGAGCGAAGGCGGTCTTCGTTGTCGCAACGCAGGTCGTTTCTTGAGGCTGCAGTGTTGAACCTTGAGAAGCGCCTCAGCGACCCGGACAACGGCCCCGAGGTGAAGGAACTCCTTGACACAGCCGCCAGGGAATACAGGCGTCTGCTCGAACAGATCACTAGAATAATCTCTGCAAAGGATGCCGCGGCCGAAGCGGAGCTTGGTTCAAGAGACGAGGCGCGAGCGGCCATCGAGGCACTCCTGAGAGTCGTTCCTAAGAAGCGCGATGCAGCCCTTGCTGTGCAAGACCCAAACGAGAGAGCAAAAGAGGTTCAGCGGCTCGTCACCGCGCTCCAGCAAGCACTGGAAACCGCAACCCGTCTGAAACTGAAGGATGAGATCAGAAATCTGGAGAACCAGCTGGCCGCCCTGAGAGACCTGTAGAGGTCCTGTGCCTAAGAGGCCTCCGCTTCATCCATTTCGTCATCGAAGACTTCATCTTCCTCTGCAATGCCTGACCTGACAATGTCGAGCCACTCCGAGGCCGTCTCCTCAAGCTCCGGGTCGAGTGAGAGTGCATACTCCACCGCCTCCAGTGCCTCGTCGTACATGTCATTGAGAAAGTAGTAGACTCCGTAGTTGTACCAGGTGACGGCCGAGTTGGGATCTAACAGGATTGCTCTCTCCAGTGCATGTGCTGCCTCATCCCATTCCTCGTTCGCAATCAGAGCTGTCGCCAAGAGCTGCCAGTCTCGCGCCCGCAGGGGGTGGAGCCTCAGGCTCTCGCGAAGCGCGTCAATACCTTCGATGCTCTCGTTCAGCAGAAGATGCAGGTACGCCTTGTCAGCCCAGTATCTGACCGACCGGGGTTGAATCCTGATGAGCTGGTTCATTGCTTCAAGGGCCTTTTTTGGCTGCTTCAGTTCCAAGTTGCAGACTGCCAGTCGCTCCCACACCAGCGCATTGTCGGGGTCCACACGCGCTCCCCTCTCGAGCGCGGTCAGTGCTTCGACGAACCTAGAGGTGGCCATCAGCGACTCAGCATCCGCTAGAATCCTACGAACAGTCTTGCCGGGTGAGTCAGTTGTCATTGGGGTAATGCGGTCCCCTGCGAAGCAGTCATCTCAGTCATCCTGCGAGCCGCTTCGAAGGTGTATAAGCATTACTCTGTTAACAAGGACTGCTTGGACTCGTGTTCTCTCAGGCAAGTCTTCCAGTGTCACCTATCTGCAGACACTTCTTCAGGAAGAGACGCCTCAGATCACAAGTCTGAGCGGCAGAGTGTCTCGTCCAGCACAGTCACACTGACCACATCTCTTGCCCAATAGCGGCCTTCGCCGAAGTACTCTCCACCCGGAATGAGGACCAGTCGAATCGGCCCGCCCGTGGACAGTGGAACGCCATCTTCTTCGTATGCCAAGATCAGTGTGAAGCTCTCTGTTCCGATGTATGAACCATCTGTTGTGTTGTAGGCCTGCAGAGTCCCTTCGAGCTGTGTCTTATTCAGATAGGTCTTGTAACCGTCTCTGCTTGTGATCTCGACCGAGTATGATGATGGCAATGCCTCAATTGATATCAACAGACCATACAGCCCTACTCCCTTGTACTGCTTAGCAGGCACTACAGTAGGTGGGCTCACGCCTGTCTTCACATATCCTGCTTGACCAGTGACCGCCGGAAGTGCCATCAACTCGTCTATCGAGTACTCGCGTGTGTGGCTTACCGAGTGGACTGTCAGTGCGGCGGGTTGTGGTGTCACATGGGGGAGGACTCTGATGGTGGCCACCTTCGAGACGCAGAGAGAGCCTGCAGACCCTGTTCCCAAGTCGGGATAGACCTGTGCGGCGTCTGCGTTGGAGAACACGCCATCGTCAGTCAGGAACATCAGTCTGAAGCCATCCTCGTAGTCCGGGACTTCGCTACCGTTGTACTCGAACGCCAAGACCATGTGTCCCTGTATCCCGTACTCTGTCGAATTCGGATACACGTTTCTGTAGCCGAACGTGCGATTGTAGCCATCTGAGGATATGACTTGCACTGTGTCGTTGGCTTCCATGCCTCCAGCCAGCTCGACCAGCGCCGATACTCTGACACCCCTGTATTCTCCCGCGCCCCTGATGTTTCCAAATGAGTTCTGGAACGAGCCATTCATGTGTACAGTTGGCATCCCTTTCATCTGGGTGAGCGTGACCTTCCTAGTGCTCATGTCATGTCCTGTCAAGTTGACGGTGGGTTGTGCTGTGTCTGTCATCAGCGTTAGGGTCGCAAGCGCACCAGCAGCAACAATGACCACTAACAGGAGTACCCCGTAAAGCATCCGCTGGCTCTGTTCTGTCACTAGTGTCACATCCCGTTATGCACAGACCTGCATATCGGCCACCATAAAAGCATTCCTTTTGGGACGAGTGTGCCGCAGTCCCCGCATACACTCGTCATGACTGGGCCGAGGTCAGTGGTGCATGGAGGTCTTGGGTCTCCTGCGTGAACACAACGCCCGCACAGTGGTCTGTCTGCCGATTCCGACTAATTCAACCCAGTGCTTTGGAACATCCACTCTCTCAAGGGGCCTGCGTGGTTCCAGTGTTCTGATCATGTCCTCTCAGTCTCATGGGATTGACTGAGCTAGCCGTTCTGCCGGGGCATTCTGGGCAGTAGTCTTGCGTTTCATGAACCAGAGGAGCCAGAGTCAGACTCAGCTCAGTGCTATGAGTTCAATCTCGATGCCCGCATCCTTGGGAAGTCGAGCAACTTGGACAGCTGCACGAGCCGGAGGCTCCTTCGGGAACCACTTGGCATACTCCTCGTTCATCTGCGCGAAGTCGTTGATGTCACGAAGGAATACTGTCACCTTGACGACCTTCTCCATGGAGGACCCCGCTGCTTCGAGGACCGCCCGCAGGTTTGACAGGACTTGACGAGTCTGCTCAGTAATCGAGCCCGTGACCAGCTGGCCCGTGACAGGATCCATTGGTAGTTGACCGGAACAGAAGACGAGACCGTTAGCCTTGATGGCCTGAGAGTAGGGCCCTATTGCCTTTGGCGCCTTGTCAGATACGACCACTGTACGCTTCATATGCCGTCATCTTGGCAGAATCGTCACTCAGGTTAAACCTGTTGGAATGCGCCAGTTCAATTCAGAACGGATGAGCAATGCTTTTCTCTGGAGTATGATGTTGTTGGCCTATTGCAGGTAGCTGACCATGATTCGCCTCTTCGGTGTGCTCTCAACAGGTGGTGTTCCTGTACACTTCAAGAGTACGGGCGGTGCGGAGGAGATGGTGCTGGGGCCGCTCATAGAGGCATCGAGGTCCTTGAGTCAGATGATGGGCAGCGGTGAGGTAAGGAGACTTGCGTTCAAGAAGGACACCATGCTTCTTGCAGAGTGTGAAAAGGGATACATTGTTGTGGCCCTGGTGACGGGCGCTGAAGACTACATGGAGAGCCTCCTACAGATGGTCAGTGAGGCGATTGATGAGTCGGATATGCCCGAGGCTGACGGTGTTGTCACAGCTGCCCACCGTAGCATTGCAGCCAACATAATTGACCGATACGTTGTGGACCCTCCCAATGCAAGCTTCTCGGAGACAATCGCTGCCATCTGGAGACCGGTCCTTAGTGCCATACGCTCGGACCCTCATCTTAATGGTATTGAGGCCAGACTGAACCG
>JACAEL010000065.1 GCA_013388835.1 Candidatus Thorarchaeota archaeon
ACAAAGACAATGAACATGAGCGTCCAAGCCACCCCCAGCGCAACAGCTGCTGGCCAATACTGTGGGGACTTCTCCAGCCCTGCACAGACTACGCAGCATGCTAGGTCAGACACAGCAAGCCCCATTTCGATGGCGGCGTTTGTCAGCAGCGAATGAAGATATACACTGGCTACTTGACTTGTGAAGTTAGGTTTTTCAATCGGGTCACCGGCCCTGTTCGTTTCCAGAACCATGCCCTCCTCAACGACCATACACCCAAGCATGTCGTTACTGACATGATACTTGACATGCATGTTATCCGGGGTCACGTAGTCAATCTTCGTATGAAGGCGTGGCCATGGCCCGGTCCACCAGCGGTAGACCTCATTCATGAGGACCTCCTTGTCAGGAACCTGAATCATATCGCCGAAGTGCCCCAGCAGGACATACTCGCCAGCTCCTGTAGTTGTACCGTCGCAATCCACGGGGTTCGCCCTGCTCAGGTCGGCCACCACGTTGATGTCCTGCACCCTCATGTCCACAAGGTTGTACGACTGGTACCTCTGGCCCACCATCACGATGTACTTGATGCATACGAGGAGTCGCCGCACCCCGATAGGCAGCCCACCGCCTGAACTGCCTCGGGCTCAGCACTCGTTGGCACTCATTGCTGTGCCAATAGGCCAGCAAGGAGGACTGAGAGATTGGTTGGAACCTTACTCTCGGCCTCCAGCTTCTGCGTTGCTGTTCTCAACACAGGGACCATTGATGGGTTCATCTCGACGTATGCTCTGACGAAAGACTCGAGTCTGTTCGCACCGTGCATTCCTTGGATGAGCTCAGTCAGACTGTGAATGAATTGGTCTTCGTCCAGTGCTGCTTTCTTCATCGAGTTCGAGTGTCTCCACAGGGCAAGCTGTAGGTCTACATGAGTGGACTTCAGAACGTATATACCTACAATCAGTAATACCGGCATAGCTATGAGGTTGGTCACTAGATAGTCAAACAGTGAGGCTGGGTCAACTATCAGCGAAGGACATCCAATCGCCAAGGAGATTGCGCAGTGAGTCACAGCTACTCTCGGGATGCTTCCGAAGAAGCGAAGACCGTGTTCACCAGCTCTCTCGATGATAGCCCCACTCGTCAGAGTCAATGACCAGTAGATAACAAAGACCATTACCGAAGCCATGAACCCCGCGTTTATGGGAGATATGAAATCGAATACCAAGATTGTATCCTCCTTTTGGATATCCAGGTTGCTTAGCTACTCATGTAATGTATGTCTGTGTTGATTTTTCTGCAATCAGAGTCCAGAACACCAACCACTGAAGTGCAAGCAGGAAGTTGAGTGCGAAGGCATAGATTGTCGTCTTTATCTTCGTGATGGCCCATGCAATGGTCCTCATCTTGAGTATAAGAACAGCGAATACTACGGAGAACAGAAGGGCACCTTGGAAAGTTGGGACAAGCTGACCCCACAGAGTATTCAGCCACAATAGCACCAGGGCCAAGGCGAAATCAGCGGATATAAAGCCCAACTCATAGCTTTCGTACAGTGCGAACTGCCACACAGAAGACATCAGGATGCATGTCAGCACTATATACCAGACCTGAGTTCCTACGGCAGGGAGTGCCAGAAGGAGTGATACTCCGAAGATTACATGCACCATCTTCTCTGCAAGAGTTCTATGGAAATCCTGCCACGGCCCCTGCTCATCTATAGATGCGGCCACATTGGATCCCCATTCTTCCTTTTGCTGTGCAGTCATCTGCCTGCTGCTCGGAGTTTCGGCATTGATGGATTCTATCGAGAAATCAAACAGCAAATCAACAGAGCAATGAAATGCACACGCACTGCCAGCAGGAGTCACAAAGGAAATGGACGCGTGCAGTCGGGGCCACCAACCTTCCCACCATAAGAAGATACTCTGTGCTACGCTCTCTGCAAAGTCCATGTACGAAACAGTATTGGCAGAAGGGGTTAGACTCTCTACAGACCGTTCACCAATCCCATCCTGTTCCTCTGGCTCTGTCGGGTTGGGGTTGTTCGGGTCGTTCCTGTTGAGGTCAGCGACGACGTTGACGTCCTGTACCCTCATGTCCACAAGGCCGTACGACTGGTACCTGCACCCCAGCGTCACCACGTACTTGACGACCCTTGAGGCGTTGACGACCTCTCCCATGAAGTATGCGGCCCCTCCGTCGATGGAGGAGTAGACTGCGCCGTCACCGCCTTCAAACAGCCCCCACCACAGCTTCCCGGTCTAGGTGGACAAGCTGCAGATGTAGCCGGGCCTGCAAGGACTGGTCACGCTTTCGGCAGCAGAAGCATACGTTGAGCCCGTCCTTAGCCGACCCGGGCCATGCGTCACCAAGTCTATGCATTGGTCGCATACCATTGACGAAGGTACTTGTCGAAGGTTGCGGCCAACGAATCACCTGTTGACAGTGTTTCCTTGAACAGATCGTATTCAATCTTTCCACGGCTAGATCCTGTTGGTGCATTCTCATATCTCTCAAAAAGGGAGAAGAAGAATGGTTCATGCGGTTCGTCTTTTCTCAATTGCTCTTCAATCATATTGCGAAGAAACTGTCCCTTGGGCTCTGATGCATGGAGATGTTTTCGCTCCAAGAGAAACACGGCGACCAGAAAGATGACTGCTACCGGTATCAGAACTAGAAACTCGACCGCTTGCATGTCTTTTTCACCTCTACAAAGGCACATAGAATCCCAAGTTGAAAAAGTATGCTGCGTAGTACGCACATATCAGAATCACTGACAGCTTCACAAAGAAGACTGCAACAAACCATATCCCCTTGTTTGTGTTAGCAGTGCCAGGTCCAGCATACGGTTTGTATTCACGCCACAGATTGAACAGCCGCCAACCGTTGCTAGCTGCAGTTATTATGCTTGGAAACATGCTCAGAAGAAATGTGAGAAACGCCCCCATCACAGTCCAAGGATGCGTTAGGGCATTATCCACTAGCCAAATCATATAGGCGACATATGAGAGAAAGAGAACTACCCAAGCGCCTAGCATAATCAGGAGGGTTCCAAGATTCGTGACTAATGCAAGCGGGGAGGCAAGCACTTCTACCCCCAGCATCGTGAAGCGAAGGAGTGCAGCCAGAGCAAAAGGGACAGCAAATCGTACAACTAGGTCTTGGTAGGTGTTGTACACCTGTTGGGTTGTAGACTCTAGTTCTGCATCGGACATGCCCTCCTCATCAACGCTTGCGATACACATGCGATGAATCTGTAGATCTCCGAGGATATCTGTTGATAGCTCCGCGTCCACCTCTGCTTTGCCGTTGATATTGCTGACAAAGGTCAGAAACAGTCGAGGCCAATAGTTGACTAACTGCCATACAGCACAGATTCCATTTGCTATGGTTTCCCAGAAGCTCTCGACTCCAGGCTGGGCCTCCAAGTTCTGAGGGGTGCTGCCATCGTATTCCACAGGCTCCGTCGGGTTTGGATTGTTCAGGTC
>JACAEL010000066.1 GCA_013388835.1 Candidatus Thorarchaeota archaeon
CCAAGTTCCGTTGAAGTGGGCTACCTTATTCTGGCCCTTGTCATGTCAGTTGTCGTCTGGTTTGTCGTGTTTTGGTACAAGTGGCTGGGTATGAGTCTGGCAACGAAGCAGTCGAGAGGTTTGGTGACGGAGCGGGGTGGACGCGGATTGTGGTACGCAAGGAACATCAACAGCCCCGCAAAGGAAGGTCTGTTTTCGGCAATGCACTTCGGCCTTGTGGTTCTGACCACATGGTCTGTGATGCTGTTGCTTGCGCCGTCGTTTTTTCCCCATGTGTTAGAATCGACATGGATTTCGCTTCCGGCTCTCGTATGCGTTGGCTTTGTATGCGGTTCGGTGTTCGGTATCAGTGCCGAGAGTCCACTTCATGATGGAAGTGAGAATGAATCCACTGAAACAGAACCGACTGGAACCTGATGGGATATGTCGGGTTATGCTCTAGGGGAGCGTATCAACCAAAAACACGTGGCCTAGAGGAATACAGGACACACGGCAGGACGTTCCGTCCTGAGAGCACAGTTCGTCAATGTGGTGGCCGACCTCAACAGGCACGACCCCAACGCGCCCGATCCAGATGATCCGGTGGAACAGGATGGGACCGGTGAAGGGTGTGTAAGTGGTCGAAGTCCATCTGTCAACACTGTCTCGTACATGGACTTCGTAGGGGCTGTAGTGCGGACGGTTTCCTTGTGGTGGGAAGGTTGGTGGCCCCGGCCGCATGCCTCTGTTTCCTTTGTGACTCCTGCTGGCAGTGATTGTGCATTCCACTGTTCCGTTGACTTGCTGTTTGACTTCTCGATAGAATACATCAGCATCGAGACTCCGAGCAGCAGGCAGATGACAGCACGACAGAGGGAGGTATGGGGAGTCAAGGTGGCCGCTTCCATGAATGAGCAAGGGCCTTGGCAGGATTTTCATAGAGCTCTTGCGGAGAAGATGGTGTATGTGATCTTGGGAGTATCACTCCTTCTGGCACTCCCTGCGGTCGGATCTCAGGTCTGGTATCTAGTGCTTGCATGCATCTTGATGTCCTCAGCATGGCAGTTTGCGCTATTCGAGACCTATGAACTGGGCTTGATAACCGCCGACTTCGCCCTAGCCCTAGTCCTACTATGGCTGAATACTCTGTTTGGGCAACTGATACCAACCTTTCAAGGTGTCCTTCTCTTCTCAGTAGTCTTCGCTGTTCTCATATTCAAGATGAAGACCATCGCATGGGCTATCACGAAGATAAGGACAACAGTCTATGCCTTTGCGCTCAACTTCCTACTTGCAGTTCAGTGGCTGGTGTTCTGGGTTCTGATTGCAGAACAATCAACACAGGCATTTATGAGTAACTTGGTCACCTGAGGTATTGTCACAAGGAGGATGCAATAGTGGTATTCGGTTTGATGGATCCCATAAGCGCGGGGTTCATGATCTCAGTAGTGGCATTCATTGTCTACTGGTCATTGACTCTGACGGAGGAGGGTATCATCGAGAGAGCCAACAGACATGGTCTTCGCTTCTTCGGAAGCATGCCGAGAATAGCTGGGACTCATTGTGCAATCTCCTTAGCGATAGGATGCCCTTCGCTGATAGTTGACTCCGCCTCGCTGTCTGACTATCTGGCAACTAACACAATCGCCATGCCGCTGATCCTGATTGCAGGCATGTACGTTCTGAGGTCCGCTCACGTAAATCTACAGCTTGCCCTGTGGAGATACTCAGACCCGATGAAGAAAGCAGGACTTGACGGGGACCAGTTCATCTGTAGTCTGACCAAGCTCGTCCAACGAATGCGGAGTGGGAACAGGCTTGAGTCTTTCCTCAGAACATACGCCGAGAAGAACCCATCGATGGTCCCTCTGCTGAGAACAGCAATGCAGAAGCTGGAGGCCGATGGCATGGTTCCAACCAGCCTCTCGATAGTACTTGCTGGTTCGTTGACAGACCAGCGAATGCCAACAAGTGCTGAGCACGAAACACTATAGGCTGTGGGAGGCTCATTGGGACGCGGCGACTCCTCGCTTGCATAAGAGTGTTCTCGCTCTCGTCCGCAAGTATCACTCTGATACACCCACGAACCCGAGGGTTTGCAACAGCTGCGCAGCAGTCGGACTGTCTTGGATGCGACAATGTGTGGCTGTATCTCTCGGTGCGGAGTCACGCCTCCGAGGTCGCCGTGACCATCGATACTCTTAGTTCACAGCACTCAAACTAGCATTCAACTACATCCTCATAGCGAATGTGATTAAGACCAACTTGGCTCTGTCAAAGTGGAAGACGCTGGTGTTATGGACGATACTGTCAGTGGTCATCGAGTCTATGATGTGGGCATGTTGATACTTCCTCTTCGCAGTATTGCTAGAGCGAAGTGTGTATGAGTTCAGTGTGGCGGGGATGTGAAGTGAGCACTACGGGCGCGCAACGGAGCAGCTGGCGATTGGCCGCAATGTGCCTCATGTTCGTGGCAGTGATGGCAGTTTCAAACGTGGGCGGATTAAGCCTCACCCCCGGCCTGTTCTCTTTCGGCATGGGCTGGCTTGCCGCCTTGCTGAAACTTGTCCTCTGCTATGGAGCCATAGAACAGATGAGGATGTACCCATGGTTCTGGAACACGATTCTTCAGTCAGATGCTCGTGTCCTCATCATGTCTGAAGCATTAGGACTGGCCGGGTGTGTCATCTCGGTCCTGCTGGACCCGTTTCGCATGGGTGTGGTCATATTGTCCGAAGTGGTCATGAACATCCTAGTGGCCATTCTTGCCCGTGACTCCAGACCAGACTGAGACTGTCTGTTGAAGCCTCTCCGTTTCCAGATCCATTATGCAGGCCAGAGCTACATGAGGTGAACCTCCATTACCACAGGAGGCAGTGGCTGGCACATTCCGAAGTACGTTTCAGTCCTCGACAGGCCGTTCAGGCTCTGACAGCTCGCCGACTTCTCAGTGGTCGGCGGGCTCGTACAGAGCTCTAGGACCATGGGCAAGGCCTAAGTCGGACTGTTGGACGAGAACTGGCAGCCGGTGCTTCTTGTCTACTGGGGCGATGCATGGGTGGGGAGCCAGAAGGCATGGTTCAACACGTACTTCTATCCACAGGGCGGTGGCTCCTACTACCAGCAGTCAGGTTACATCTACACCTCTTTCCTCAAGACAGGCAAGCTGTGGTGGGCTGACGGGGGCTCTCTGTCACCACAGGGCGTCATCTACTCCACCATCGATGGGCAGGGCGGTGGATTACCAATTGCTGCAGTTGACAATGCGTCGCGGGTCATCAAGTATGTCGTCATTCTCGGCTACAGGTATCAGTCCTACTCGCTGGTGGACATGAGGGTGCAGGGCATCAACGTGGTCGCTGACTTCAACAGGCACGACCAGAACAGTCCAAGCCCGACAGAGCCGGTGGAGAGCGATGGAACTGCCAACGGCGCAGCAGAGTGCCATGGTGGAGCACAAGCCCTCTTCGAAGCCAAGCTTGGAGAAGCCGCCAACATGGTCTCTTTGTATTGGACCGGATGGTGGCCCACGCTTCACTTTGTAGTTCAGAGGGAACTCATGACAGACGTGGTGATCTCAATTCATCTTGCTGTCGATATCCTTGGGAATGTGGAGATTGAAGCCTTCAACGTCGAGTTTCTGGGCATCCAAGACATGACGGAGGGAGAAGCCGACGACATGGTGGGGAGAGTACGCCCCCTTAGCCATAGCACGGTTGGAACTGGCAGTCCGTCTGGGTACTTCCTTGGAATTGGTGGGGCAATGTACACTGCTGCGAGGATAATAGCAGCATTCACACCCCCTGCTTCGGCGCACCTTGAGGGTCTTTTCATGGGCATGCTCGGACTCGCCACGGCTCTTATCGTGACTGGACTCATACTGCTCGCACAGGCTGTGGCACAGAATACGACCGATCCCTTTCAGGCGGCATTCACTTTCATCGGCGCGGCCTTGGCGGCCATACTTGCGATCGCCGTATGCAAGCAGGCGGTTGATAGCTGGGGTGGCAAGAGTACTGGTGCGGCGAAATACTTCAGGTTCTGGGGCGAACTATACCAGAACGGCAACTGCTGGGATAGGATTGGCCTGAAGGGTCGGACACATTGGATGGTGATGTTTACGCAGATGATGATTCTTGTTGTCGTTATCCTAATCGGAGTTGGCTTCCTCGCAGGGTGGATATGCGATGTGTTCTTCTAGATATGTGACATCAACGCTACGTGCGAACCCTGCAGGAGTGCGGAAGACTCATCGATGAGAACAGGAGTGGATGAACATGCAGCCAAGTTCCGTTGAAGTGGGCTACCTTATTCTGGCCCTTGTCATGTCAGTTGTCGTCTGGTTTGTCGTGTTTTGGTACAAGTGGCTGGGTATGAGTCTGGCAACGAAGCAGTCGAGAGG
>JACAEL010000067.1 GCA_013388835.1 Candidatus Thorarchaeota archaeon
ACATGGTTGTACGAGGCTCCAGGGTTGTCCTGTCCGACGAGCGCCTTCAGTTGATCGAACGTGAACTCGCACGGGTCAAGAAGTGGGGTGCATTGGCTCTTTTCATAGCAGCCGCCTCGCCGGTACCAGATGACCCACTCATCGTGTACGTCGCATTGACAAAGTACAATGCAGCGAAGTTTGTGCTGGTGTACTTCACTGGCAAGGCACTAGTGACCATCTTGGGTGCATTCATAGGTTACAGTGTCGGAACATACTTTGAGTCTGCACCCGTTGTCATTGCGTCAGTGGCACTCACTGCAATCATCACTGGTCTGCTGTTCAAGCGACGTGAGGCAAAGGAGACCTCCCTTATGCAAGATGCACTCGAGGAGTCTATCGGCGGCCGCGACTCGGGCGTGTGACTCAGGCTTCGCAAGTCTTAAGTGGTGTGTGGAGGTCCTCGCAAAGAGGAAAGAGCAATGCCCGGTACCAGCACTGTCGAAGTCAAGTGCGAGAAGTGTAGTCACGTCTACGAGTCGACAGTAATCGATCATATCTCGCTTGCCGAGGACCCTGATTTGGCCAAGTCCCTCCGGACAGGAAAGATAAACCGTGTACAGTGTCCGAAGTGCAAGAAAGTGTCTTACATCGAGCGAACCGTTGTTGTGAACTTTGAGCCTCAGAGTATCATCGTGGTGTACGCACCAACAGCGACGACCCCGGAGGCTGTCTCTGAGATACAGAGTGACTACGACAGTGTCACATCCTTCAATGAAACCCTGCAGGAGATTCGTGCAGAAACCGAGTTCAAGGTGGTCACTGACGCCGAGAAGCTCAAGGAGCTAATCGATGAACACCTGAAGACCTACGGCTAGCATCTCCCCATGCGTTTCTCGTCGGTTACTATCAAGTGGAGATGCTGCGATTGCAGCACTCCGTTTGTCTTCGATGTTAGTTCTGTTATGAATGGATGGCGTACCTGTGTCAGTCCAGTCAGTTTCAACTCCGACTTCAGAGATGGAATGACTGGACCGCAGGCCTACTCCACGTCTAGATCCTTCTCTTTCCGAGGAGGAACTGCTCCACCCATCGCTCGGCCTCATACATGGTCGTTGTCTTCGGCGGCTTCTTGAAGCCATATGCAGAAATAGACTCGAGCGACCCTCCGAGTCCGCGCCTGAGTGCGAGCTTCGTACCCCTGATCGCATCTAGCAGTATTGGACCCGCGTTAGGTCCGTCAGTGACCTCCATCCTTATGTCAATCGTGACGGGTGCTCCTCCGAACTGCCTGCCGTATATGTAGAAGTATGACTCACGGCCATTGTTAAGGAATGGAACATAGTCTGAGGAACCTGCCACAAGGGGAGCCTCATAGGGAAGGTCTTGGCTAATGGCCTGTGTCTTGACCTCACGCTTTGTCATGCGTCCTCTGTAGTGAGAGTCCAGTGACTCGGCGCCTCCGCCGACATCAAGCTGATAGCTCTTGTCAACCTTCACACCACGCGCCACTAGGAGCTGCAAGATGCTTCGGTGAAGTATGGTGGAACCAATCTGGTCCTGAAGGTCATCTCCCACCAGGGGTAGTCCCCTGTCTTCAAACCTTCTGCTCCACTCCGGGTCGGACGCAATGGGTGTGGGTGTACAGTTGATGAACGCGCAGCCCGCCTCCAGGCAGGCGTTTGCATAAGCGGCCGTTGCCTGCTGTGCTGAGCCCGGTGTCAAGTTCACCAGAATCTCTGCGCCGGACTCCTTGAGCGCCTTGACAATATCTACCTCTCGGCCTTGGTCGAGTTGTACAAGTGTTCTCAGATTGTCGTCTATGCCATCTAGGCTTGGGCCTCTTAGGACCTTTACGCCCAGTGTTGGTACCTTTGCGAACTGAATCACGTTGTTTGGCTTAGCAAACACAGCTTCTGCGAGGTCATGGCCTACCTTGGCAGAAGTCACATCGAATGCAGCAACAAACCTGATGTCGCTTATGTGATACCCCGCAAAATCGGGGTGGTTCAAACCTATTGCATCATCTGCAGCCTTCTGCGTCTTGTAGTATTCTACTCCCTGAACAAGTGCGCTGGCACAGTTGCCGATTCCTGCAAGGGCCACCTTTATTCCGTCCACAGGACTCACCTCTGGTTTCAGAGTCACATCTCCGAGTCCGCATTTAAGTTTATTCTACGGTCATATATTGCTTAAATCCTTCGCTGATAGGTTTAGTATCTGATCGGCCTGTCGCTGAGACGTGCCGAATGACTCGATCGTAATACTTTCCGAGACACCGCGTCTGTCCAACCTCATTGCATGAGCCGTGTCGGCGTCTTGTTACTGACCCATAATCGACACGTGTAGTGGGACATGTCGCCTGTCTCTGTACAGCGACAAAGACATGGTTGCCATCTGCAGACGCTTGTTGTGGCTTGTATGGCTAATCCAAGTACTTGCAAATACTTATGAGGATAAGTGCGGATAGTAGTGTGGACGTCTGGCAGACAAACTTGGCTCCTCGCGGTCCTTTCACGGGTGGGGACCGCCAAGATTGCTGCTCAGTGTGCCAATGCGAATGTCCAAGTGCGGTGGAGATTCGCTTCTCACCAGATGGTTCAGAGAGAGGCACTGGAGCAGAACGAGCAGGAGTGTCAATGACGTTTATCTGACGAACGGGTGCGTCTAGTAGCCTGAGCGGCAAGGCGTGCCAGTCTGCCAGCGTCCACCTCATTCTTCACACTGACCACGACTCCTGAGGACGTTTCAGGCCCTGTGTGGCGGTACTAGTGATATTGGGCTAGTCCAAGCTGCGCGCAAGCAGCTCGACGACATCAAGCACTCCGACCTTTGAGTCGATGAGTTCTCTGCCTGCATTGAGGTTCGTTTCACAGAATGGACATGCAGATGCCATGACATCCGCCTTGACCACCTCCGCTGAAGCCATTCTGTCGGCAGCTATCCTCTTGGAGAGATTGGAGTCGAATGACCTGAGTCCACCTCCGGCTCCACAGCACATGGCCGCACTAGTCTTGGTTGGCATCTCGACCAGTTCGATGCCCGGGATTGCACGGAGGACCGACCTGGGCGCATCGTAAATGCCCAGTTCCCTGCCCATGTGGCATGGATCATGGTATGTCACTCTGAAGCGTTCCTTCAGCTGTCTGGGATGAAGTCTGCCGGCCCGTATCAACTCCTCCGCAAGCTCTACAATATGGACCACCTCAGGCATTTCCAGTCCCATACCCGCATAGTCCTCTCTCAGGGTCTTGAGACAGCCTGCGCAGGACACGACCAACCTCTTCGCTCCTGTGGCCGCTATCGCCTCTGCAGCCTTCGAAGCGTTCTGCCGCGCCTCGTTTCCCTTTCCTGTCCTGAGCATGACAGAACCACAGCAGGGCTCATCTTCCATGACGGCGAAGTCAACTCCAGCTGCTCTCATTATCTTGGCTGAAGCCAGAGCTACCTGAGGCATCTTCATGGCTGCAGTGCACCCGACGAAGTAGACTGTTTCGCCCTTCGTCGGAACCTCAAAGCTGAGCTGGGCGACCCACTCTCTCTTGCCGCCCCCTGTCTCGGTGTATGGATTGTCATGTGCCATTATCTTCTGTGCAATCGAGTCTCTTGATTCATTGGGTATGTCGTTCAGTACTTGCCTCACCTGTTCCAGAGCTCTGGCAGGATGAAACTCGGATGCACATATCTTGGCGCAGTTGCCACACAGAGTGCACTGGAATAGCGCTTCCGCATTTTGGGGAGTCTTCTCGATGATGCCATCCAGAAGAGCAAGCGCTACCATGATCTTACCGCGCATGAAGCTGGTTTCGAATCCGGAAGTGTTCTTCCAGACGGGGCACACTCCATCGAAGCCCATGGTCTCGTAGACTGCGTTGCGGCACAGTCCGCATCGTCTACACTGAAGGAGTTCCTCTTTCAGAGTGTCCATGTCGATTTGGGTCATCCTAAATGCCTCCCATGACGCCGGGGTTCATTATGCCATTGGGGTCCAAGACTCTCTTCAGCGTCTTGACCAGGTCGAGATACTTGGTCATCTCCCCTGCGGATCCCGCCCAGTATGGGGCCATCTTGAATGGGACAGCTCCAGTCTTGAACAATCTCCTTGCAAGCTCCTCATGGGCGTTTCTCACTTTCTCCTCCTCTGCGGGGTCGGCTGGGTCGAAGTACAGATGAGGATACATGTTGTAGGTCGCATGGTCTGTCAGGAACCCAGCAGTGTGTCCGAGCAGGCCGAACTCGTCCATGACCTTCCAGATCTCTTCCACTGACCTGTGCCAGTTCGCAGGTGTCTGATGGTGATACAGTATGCGCCAGTGCCAACCGTGCGCGTATGACGAACGAGCAAAGGTCCTCATTCGGTCATCCCACTCTCCTCGTGGCAGCTCTCCAATGCCAATGACCTTGCCCCCCAGTTCCTCGCATAGCCTGCGCGCAAGCAGTGCGTCGCTGGCGAGCTGATCCTCTCTCAGCCTTCCGATTGTGGCTGAGACCGTGAACGCGGGCCACTCGTGCTTAGGTATACCGTATTCCTCACCAAGCATGTCAAGGAAGAACTCAAGGATTCTGCCCTCGTATATGGAAGCAAAGACTGTATTGACGTCGTTCTGCCTTAGCTGGATGAGGAACTTCTCCGCCTGTTCCGCGGTGTCAAATCCGTACGTGTTGTAGTCAAAGTGACGGATTCTCTTGAATGTCTTGAGTGAGACCTTGGTGATGATTCCAAGAGACCCTAGCGAACCGATGAAAAGCCCTGTCAAGTCGGGACCGAAGGCGTACCGTAGAAACGGTCCTGGGGCGTTTGGATTGGCCTCTGAACCCGTCTGAACAGTCTCACCGTTGGGCAGCACGACCTCAAGGCCCAACACCATCTCAGCTATGCAACCATAGGTGCTGCTTCCGGGCCCTGCACCATTCACTGCGACATTGCCAGCAACAGTACATACAAGTGATGACTCGGGGTAGATTGGCACCCACAGGTCGTACTGATTCAGGAACTTGTCGAGCATACCGAATGTCACGCCAGCACCGACTGTGACCGACCTGAGTTCCTGATGCAGTGTGATGTCATTGAGGCGCATCAGTTCCACGACCAGTCCGTCTGGCTGGGGTATGACCTCGCCCTGAAGACTCGATCCTCCAGACCGGGGCGTCACAGGAATTCTGTGTTTGTTTGCTATTCTCAGGACCTCCGAGACTTCCGCTGTGCTGCCCGGCCTCACGACGCATCCGGGTCTGACAGAGTCATATCCCGTTGAGGCCGATGCCGAATATGACAGTAGGACATCTTCCCTGGTTGAAACGTACTCGTCACCCACTACAGCGGCCAGCTGTCTCACCACATTCCTGTCCAATTCGAGGCCTCCGTTGAAGACACTTGTGTCTAGAATATGTGACGAATCTTCATCAGGTCTGAGGCCGAACCTTTGACCTTCAGTTTTCGTGTCAGGAGTGCATTCGCAGCACTGATCTGTTCTGTGAACAGCTTCTGAATTGTATCTCCGTCGCTTTCAATTCTCATGTCCGGGTCAGCTATTGCCCCTTCGTGGACGGTGATGTTGTTGTCCTTGACAATGAAGTGGTATTGCCTTCCATCTTTCAGGGTCAGTAGTGCCTTCCTTTCCCAACCTTCAATTGCCTCTATGGTCTTTGTCCTCTGAAGGCCGACTGCGATTCTCTCACGCATTAGTCCAATCAGGTCATCTGTCATATGAACCTCACCTGACCGGAATGCTCGCTCTGTGTCCGTTTTAGTTGTTTCTCTAGGTCTTCATCCGAAGCTCGACGCTTGTCGTAGTGAGTAGCAGACCGAGGCGCAGCACTGACTGAGCGACAGCAACGCAGATAAGCTCTCTTCGGAGTCTCGCCTCGAGGCTTTAGCATGGACAAGGAATGCACGAGTGACGCACGCGAGGACGAGATTGACTATTCGCCCCAGCGGTGGACGCGTCGGGATGAGATAGTGGAGAGCTTTCATGTGCTCGTGTCGCACCACCCCCCGTCTCTTTTCAGCCACTGTGTGAGAATCTCCGTCCGTGGCAGGTCCTTGTATCTCTGTGGTCGATGCACTGGTATGTATGGGGGACTCGGGTTCGGCATTGTTGTCATTCTTGCATTCAACGTGTCAATGGAACCCACTTGGCTGTGGTTCCTTCTAGCACTGGCTCTCGGATTCGCCACTGTGACAGACTGGATGACACAGCGACTGACTCCCAGAAAGACCACAGTCCGCGTCAGATTCTCGACCGGATTCGCCAGCGGCGTCGGCCTCGCCATCGTGTTCCTCCTGAGGGACATGTCCGTCATGCTCGTCACACTGGCCATTATGGCGGTATCAGTGGGCGTCGTCAGCCTGATTGAGAACCGAAGGACTAGGACAGCGCAACAGGATGATCCCCGACTCACGGAGGTCTAAGGATAGAGCAGTCTTGTTACCATAAGAACGGTTAAAACAGAGGCGCCATTGGCAATGCCAGTGATAGTAGAATGATTCCCTTTGCGCGACCCCATATTGACCACGAAGAGATTGAAGCTGTCAAGAAAGTCCTAGAGTCAGGGATGCTTGCCGAAGGCAAGTTGTCTCACGAGTTCGAGAAGCAGTTCTCTTCATTCGTCGGCACAAAGTTCGCGTCCGTAACAAACAGCGGCACGACGGCTCTCAGTACTGCGCTTGAGGCTCTCGACATCCAGCCCGGCGACGAAGTGATAACTTCTCCGTTCACTTTCATTGCCTCTGCGAACACTATCGCCATGATTGGTGCAATCCCTGTCTTCGTAGACGTGGATCCTGACACATATAACATCAGTCCTGAGATGATTCGTGCAGCAATCACCAAGCGAACGAAGGCTATCATGCCAGTGCACATATTCGGTATGCCTTGCGATATGAAGCAGATAATGGAGATAGCTGAAGAGAAGAGCCTCTATGTCATAGAGGATGCGTGCCAGGCACATGGCGCAAAGGTTGAGGGCAAGATGGTGGGGTCGTTTGGTCATGCGAGTGCATTCTCCTTTTATGCCACGAAGAACATGATGACTGGCGAGGGTGGGATGATAACCATGAACGATGAGGATCTTTACGACCGTGTGAACATGATAAAGAACCACGGTCGGGGAAAACAGGGCGGCTACAGTCACTTCAGGATTGGTTACAACAGCCGGATGATGGACTTGGTTGCAGCCTTGGGACTTGTCCAGCTCAAGCGTCTTCCCAAGGCCATAGAGAAGAGAAGAAAGAACGCAGCAGTCTACAACGCTCTCCTCGATGAGCTTGACACCGTGAAGCCGCAAGCTGAACCGCATGGCTATGAGTCCTGCTACCATGTATATGCGCCTAGGCTGTTCTCGAAGAGCGTCACCAGAGACCAGCTGGTGCAGATACTGAAGGACAAAGGAGTTGGTGCCAGAACCGTCTATGCCCTGCCGTGTCACAAGCAGGAGACGTATCGTAACATACGTCAGTGGCGTTGGGCGAAGTTTGTGAAGTATCCCGACTATTCGAAGCTGCATCTGCCTGTCTCGGAGGACATCGGCAACCGCCACTTCGATATCCCTGTGCATCCTCTGCTGACCGACTCCGAGATCGGAACTATTACACACGCCCTGAGAGAGGCATTGGCGTAGTCAGTGGACCGGTGGCACGAAGTCAGGTCCCGGCAAGACTGCCAGCGATTTCCGACCTCTATTCTCGCGGTCCTCGGGACTGACCTGTACCAGCAGACCCTATCGAGAATAAGGGTGACAACGAGTAGACCCGGTCTTAGCTGGACGGTCCTTGCTGTGCTGAACATGCGCGAAACGTTATTATCGGTTCTGATGGTTAATCTTGACACCATGAACATAATCTCGAAGGCTCGCCGACCCGGTTCTGTGAACGAGGTCTACAAGATGATGTCGATGCCTAAGAAGCATCGTCAACTCTCCTTCCCTGTGGCAAGGTTGCCTCGGGACTTGCTGAGCCAGATGCTCGTCGTATGCGGTAAGATTGGCAGTGAGAGCATAGATTTGTGTCGAGCAAAGGCAAAGGAGATTGGCGTGATTCTCATCGAGTGTCGTGACTCCTCATGGCAGCTCACACTAAAGAGCATTCGAAAGCACTTTGACACAGGAAGACACAAGGGAGTCCTGCTTCTGGGTGGCAGCAAGGAAATCCCCAGCACAAACATCATGTATCAGGGGACCCCGGGATACACTGACTGGT
This sequence comes from Candidatus Thorarchaeota archaeon, assembly GCA_013388835.1. Taxonomy (NCBI): domain Archaea; kingdom Promethearchaeati; phylum Candidatus Thorarchaeota; species Candidatus Thorarchaeota archaeon. The sequence goes on from JACAEL010000067.1 coordinate 8,177, forward strand.
TCTTGCAGGATGTCGATGGAGACGGGTCCCCAGATGTTCCTGTCGGCAGGGTCTTTGGAGACTCTGCAACATTGACGTACCACATGGACCCTTTCATAATCGACAGCAACATCGCCGTGGTATTCGACAGCCAACCGGGCCGTTCGAACAGGCATGTTGATGCTCTGGTCAAGCTCGGCTTTGACGTGGAGGTCCTGCCGCGGTATGAGCCTGATCATTCGAAGCTACTTGGGGTCAGTGAGTTCATTCTCCAGTTTTCAGACGGTCTCTACAGCTCGCGAATCCATGGCACGCCCGACATGTGGGCGACACACAACTCACTGATACTGAGTCATGAACAGGCAGCTTCAATCAAGTTCGAGGGGTATCCCGTCGTCTACTCGGAAGCCTGCAGCACTGCACGGGAGGGTGCGCTTGTGAAGGCATTCCTTTCTAGGGGTGCAGCATACATAGGTTCGACCCTCGACACAATGAACAATACTCGCCCCTTTGACGACTGGCGTGACTGTGCATATGCAGACGGGTACAAGTTCGGATTCATGGACCTATTGGACAGCAATGGTCTCATAGGACAGGTCAAGCTTGGAGTCGACCGGGCAATCTTTGAGCACTTGGGAACTGCAGAGACCGCAGAAATCGAAGCGATACGAACAGGCCGTGGGACCGAGCTCAAGTCAGAGAAGGCCCTGTCCGCTATCGAGTGGGTCATGTATGGAAACCCTCTCCGGCGAACGACTGTCGGTCCCAATGCAGACTTCAAACCCGGTCGGATAATCGTGGACACCTAACAACTGTCTGCTCTCCCGGTCCCTCGGAGTACTGTACCGACGAGTCCAAAGATGCCACTGATGACTGCCATAATCAAAGAAGCAGCAGCCATTGTTGGTAGGTATATGGTCGAGCCCGCTGCGATGTTAACCCAGAGGAACAGCGGCAGGTAGGCAATGAGCCCACCGAGAAAGGATGCCGCCACGGCATACCGCTTTTCACCCAGTAGTAGACCCGCAATGAGACCTGATGCCACAGGTGCCAGCACGAAGAGTACGTTGAACAACCCGACATCAAGCAGTGCAGCCGCTACAGTGAGGGCAGCAGCACGTCTACGCAGGAAGACTATATCGTGGCTCATTGATTGGGCATAGGGTCACGGAGTTATAATCCTGCTGTACTGTGATGGAGATGCCGCTCTCTCAGAAGCCTCGGCCAACGAGCGTGAAGTATCCGTTGTGAGTGGAGGTGAGCAGAGTTGTCAGAGTACAGTATGATTCAAATACAAGTTGTGTCCTCCCGGTGCCTGTATCATGCACGCCTGAATTAATGTCAGGAAGGCGAGAGATGTGAGCGAAGAAAAGGAGACCACAGGTCAAAAACTCAAGCGCAACGCGTCGTTTAAGATTGGCAAACCCAAGAATCCCTTCAAGGGCAACCCCTACAAGAAGAAGCAAGAGTGACTCATCTGTTGCTGCGTTGGGGCTATGAACGCTGACATGGCAAGAGCCCCCTCCCTCATTTTTAGAATCCATGTTCACCATTCATTCTTAGTTGGAAACATCGGACACAAGACTCCTGCATGTCACTTCTAGGAAACTGCACTAGGAAGGGTCACTCCTTGAGGTGTCATCAAGTATTGAGCCGGGCTGAGGTTCAGCGCTCCCGCACGAAAGTATACATGCACCACTCGTCGCCGCCCATGGACGTCCAACTCCTGGCCAGCTGCTCCAGACCTATGAAGAGTCAGGCTTATGGACACTGCAAGACCGGCTGGCGTTGTTCATCAGCTCGTTGATGGATTTGCAAGCTGCAGAGGCGTTAGGAGTGTCTCACGCGGTCCGAATAACAGTGCCCGAAGAGTACAGTCTTTACCAGTCAGTGAGTGCGTGGATCTACTCTGACATCCAGCCGGTACCGGAGATAACATCCCCCAGTCAACTGTCGCGCGTGGTCTCGATATCCTCTGTTGAGATGCCAGTGATAATCAGACAAGAACAGCCGGGCGCGCCACTGAGTGTGTACAGTCCTCAAGCTGGCGAATCATTAAGAGATGTCGTCACGCGCATGCTTGGACTGGACATCGACACAACAGGCGCGCTGCGAGTGCTAGAGGAGGACCCTGTGCTGAGTTCCCTTCACATGCAGGTGCGTGGCATACGGCCCTACTCTACCCCTTCTGTCTTTGAAGCACTGATCAAGACGGTGATTCAGCAACAGATCTCCTATCGGGCTGCAAATGTGTTGACAAAGAGATTGATTGAACGAATGGTCATCCCAGTCCGCTACAGTGAAATGGATGTCTATGGGTTTCCGAATCCTGACAAGTTCATTGCACTTGGCATTGAAGGGTTACGTTCAATCGGATTGGGTTACAAGGCGTCGATTCTGCTATCCTTGTGTAACGAGGTAGTATCAGGTCGGCTTGAGTTGGAGAATATGCATCGCATGACCTATGAAGAGTTATCGTCGCTGCTGCTATCCTTGCGAGGAGTAGGGGAATGGACGCTGCAGACAGTCTGCATCGCTGGTCTGCGCCGATTCGATGTGTTTCCGAATTCTGACATAGGGATTCGCAATCTGCTGGGTCGGCTGTACTTTGGAGGCGTTCGTGCTACAAACCAACAGGTTCTGGACCTCATGGAGTCGTGGGGCAGACATGCAGCCATGGCCCTCTACCTTTTGATGTGCGCCGATGTCCTGGGACTTGTAGGCCCTCATTCGCGGACTCGCTCGCGCTAGATGTGGGTATGCGAAAGTGTCACTGTGCGTGCTGACTCATGGACAGAACACGACGGCTACTCTTATAAGACACGAACCGAAGCTGAGGGGACAACGCAGAGTTGAGAGTGCCCTGCGCTTGATGCACCTGAGTCAGGCAGGGACGGTCACATCCACAACGAGCTATTGTTCAAGCTCATAGGACAACTGAAGGCATTAGAGAGCATAGTGGTGTTCTAGTTGACAGAGATTCGAAACTCCAAGATGTGGCGAATATGGTCCATGTTCATCAAGGAGTTGTATCTCATACGAATCGACAAGTTCGCAATGCTTCTGGTGTTCGTGCTTCCCACAATGGTGATGGGCACCATGTACGTAGCCATCAACCAGGGCAGTCCGATGAGTTCAGATGGCAATACGGGTGAAGATGTCATCGCTATGGGGGTTGTTGATCTAGACCCCACTGATACGTTCCCTGGCGAGGACCTATCGTACAACTTCACCCTGTACCTGTCGCGAAGCCCCAGCTTCATGGTGACCATATACGACACTGAAGAGGACGCGCTCGATGGACTCTATAGGGACACTGTGGACGCCTACGCAGTCCTGCCTTATGGCTTCGAGGGCAACATCACTGGTGATATTCCTGCACTTGTTCCCATTCACATAAGCAGCACGAACTTTGACAGTCAGGCGAAGGTGTTCGGCGCGTTCAGTGAAGTGGTCACGGAGTTCAGAGCCGACCATGGCTGGGTCAAGGGCGAGATTGTCATGAACAACATTCTTGAGTTCAAGCCAACAGGCAACTACATGGCTGCGACATTCGGTGCCTTCATGCTGGTGTTTGCAGTCTTCATTGCAGTGGCGGCGACTGCTGCCCAAGCAGTGGTGGGTGATGTGCCGCTGAGTAGGATGCTTCTCACCCCTGCCACCAAGATGGAGTCGATAGTATCCAAGACCCTTGCCTACTTCTGCGTCGGCATGCTGCAGAGCATATTCCTCATCGGTCTGTGGTCCGGTCTGTTTGGCATAACCCCTGTTGCTCAGGACTGGTGGGAATTCATCTTGTGGTACCTCGACATCTTTCTGATAATGGGACTGATGTCATTTGCAGGTTCATCACTCGGAGTCCTGATATCTACACTGGTCACTACACGGCTGCAGGCCAACCAGTCCTTCTTGTTTCTGCTATTCGGTTCCCTCATAGTGGGGACTGGCTTCATGGACGTTGGGATAGTCGATGACCTCTATCCGCTGAACATAGGTCGAGCCATGATTATCGATGTGGCCTTCAAAGGGGTCGCACTTCTCAGTTTCATGGACCAGATTGTTCTCGTTCTGCAGGTTTCCGTCGGGTTCATTCTTGTGGCGTGGATTGTGTTCTCAAGGAGACGGAACCTCGCGTGACAAGCTCAGAACCCAAGCCATAGCAACCAGATGATTGCAGAATTGTTCAGTCCGTGGGCAACAGTAGGTCCCAAGATAGAGTACCTCTTCCTCTGTGCAAGATACCCCAAGAACATGCCGAGGATGAATCTTGCTAGGAACCCAGTCAAGTCCATATGTGATAAGGAAAAGATGAAAGAAGTGATGAGTAGCGCTGCTACCCCGGGTCTGCTCTTCGACCGTGTCTTGAGGTACATCTCCATTCTTCTCTGCAGAAAGCCCCTGAACAGCAGCTCCTCACTGAAACCGACAATCACGAACATGATGATTGTCCAGAGAACTACATCTGCCACATTCCTTAGCGAGAAGGGGTCAATGCCCGCCTCGGGAGTCACCCCGAAGAGAGATGTCAGCCAGCTGATAGCAAGGTTGGATGCGAGCATGACTGTGCCTACCCCGAGGCCTATGACGACTTCGTGTGTTGGTCTTCGCCACCTGAGGCCAAGTGACTTTACGGCAAGTCCTCGTCTCTTGACATAGTAAAGGGGTGGGACTATGAATCCCAGTTCTGAGAGAGTAATCATCTGAAGTGCCGCGGGTTCGAAGTGTACCTCAAAGGTAAGAAAGTCAACGTAGATCAGACCTGTCAGGACCGCCACTAACGTCAGTAGGAATGTGAATGTGAGCATCAGACCGAGGGCTATCCCTGTGGCAACTAGCACGCTAGTCATCTGCTTGCCATCTATCGAGGACTCCAGAAGTCTTCCTGGTGTAAAGACGTCGATTGTAGTGTCTTCATTCATTCCCTCAAGGTCCGGATCATCCATCACCATCGTAGAATCCCTGCGATGATGACGTCCTGTCCAGTGATAAGCGTTTGGCCATGTTCGGTCCGTCAATCAGGCCGGACAGAGAATAAAGCACTCTGAGGAGCCATCTTGCGATCATCTCGGCATTAGAGAGTCCTGTCACTGCCGCGATTCATTCCACTGACGGTCGGGGGTGCCTTGGCTCCGCTCTTGAGTTGTGTGAGGTATTTGGTCTGCACGCCGCATAGTGCCACATCTGGTTGTATTGGCATGACGACTAGAGCATTGTGGATATCTTCTCGCATGCCGTCTTTGCAGCATATACTAGGAGACCCGTCTTCATCCCCTTTGCTGCTGCCATGACAAGAATTGCCTTCTCACCCGCGCTCTTCATTATGATGTGGCCCTGTTCGTTGGTCAGTAAAACCTCTTCCAGGAGCCCTTGGTCCATTCGCTCAGCCGCAAGGTCCGCGACTCCCAGAATGGATGCTGCCATTGCTGCAATCTCTGCTTCCTCCAAGCCTTGCGGTACCGCGGAGGCGATAGGAAGGCCCTCTTTGGATAGCAGCATCCATGCCTTGATGCCTGCGGCTAGGTTGGTAGCTTCCTCCATGACCTGCCTGAGCTTGGTTTGTAGCTCCTCAAAGTCGGCATCGAACATGGTATGCACCCGGACCTCAAACTGCAGTTTCTTCGTACCTGACTGCGCATTAATAAAGTTTGGTTGAATATGCACCGGAAGACAGGCGGCGGGGGGGTTGGCAGCTGCTGCCGCAAGTTTGGACAGTCTTGTACATACGCAGTGTGATGCATGTGTGTCTGTGCGGTCACACTACTCCCGGGGTCTGCTCGACAGTCGATGAGTAGTCAAGGTGTGCTCCTTCACAATGTCGCTCCTTGACGGACCACGTTGGCATCCCATGGATGCCCAACTCCCTCCAACTAAGAATGAACGGTGCCGAGGCATGAAGGACTTATAGTGGAGACTGGTCTGTTACGATGTGCTTGACTGATGAATGAAATGCTACGCATCGGTACAGGACACGCTGTTCGAGAAGAGAGACAGTGGAAGACAGGAATCAGGGTTCTGGGTGTTGCAGAGAGCTTTGAACGGTCTGACCTCAACAGCACGGTCGTCGGTGTCGTGATGCGAGGTGACATGAGAATTGATGGCATGGCGTTCTGCACTCCCAGAGTGGGCGGTCTGGACTCAACCGATAGGCTGTTGGAGATGTATGAACGGCTACATCGTTCTGACATCCGCCTATGGCTGCTGAGCGGAGGAGTGATATCGTGGTTCAATATCGTCGATTTGGGCAGGCTGTACCATGAGACCTCCATACCGGTGATCTCAGTCTCGTATGATGACTCCGAAGGCCTCGACAAGTATCTCCGCGAGTACTTCCCAGCGGATTGGACGCAACGAGTGCTGACTCTGGAGAAAAATGGCCCTAGACATCGTGTATCTCTACAGACAGGACACGAGGTATACGTAAATCTGGCTGGAATCGACGATAGGGACGCCAAGGCTATCTTGGATCGTTTTACTCTGGATGGCAAGACTGCCGAGCCGCTTCGTGTTGCTCGTATTGTCGCATTCGCACTTCGTCGAGATTTGCGTCCGGAAGTATCGGGCCAGTGACCATCAGCTCTCCTGCTCATCTGGGACTTGACTGCTGGGCTGATGACGGTTCATGTGCTCTTGATAGAGCAGCTCGAAGAGGTCTATGGCAGCCTGTATCCCTGTCTTGCGCACTCTCGCTAAACCGCTTGTAAAGAACTCGTGAAGGGCTTCTGGTCGCACTCCAGCTCTCTCGAAGAACAGCGCTTGGACCACCATGTCTATGACGTCTGCCGCTAGCACAGTCCTTGCCTCGACAGTCCTGCCTTCGGTCAGTTCTCTCCATGCTTCTGACAGCTGTCCCTGCTGGTCGAGTCTGGCGACGAGCTCAGTAAACACCTGTTTCTCAAGTCGTGTCTTCAGGTCCGCAGGAATCCGATCATGAGGGATGTCCGACAATATGGCCTCGGGAAGGTCATGCAGTATTGCCATCAGGAGTACTCTCGCGATGTTGACATCATGAGCATGTTCGCTCTCATTCACAAGAAGAAGAGCTGCAAGTGCAGTTCCCCACATGTGACTTGCGACAGACTCATCTGCACCGACTGACATGAGCCATCCGACTCGATGAAGTCGCTTGAGGCGGCTGGCAGTCAGAAGAAACTCTACATCACTGGGTTTCATGCAATTCCTCTCGTGGTCTGAAATGGCTGCTTACTGGTTGCACATTCCATGACTTGTCTTGTGTGGTGTTCGCATGGCCCGATGGTTAGCGACAGTGCTTTGAGTGTTGGGGCGCTCCACCAGTACTGACGGCGTGACCGTGGCGCCGTATAGTTGGCATGACAAGACTCCCAAGTGTCTTCTGTACTGCTTGCAACAAACGATACTTGAAAGAAAGAACGAGAGCGGACGACTCTCAGAGAATCGTCCGTCTGTTGAAGCATCTCTCACTATGGTGGAAGGCCACCAAGACTGATTATGAGCGCCTTCCAGTAAGCGATGATCTCGCGTAGCTCTGTGCTGATATACTGGGTGCTGTATCTGAAGCTGGTCAGGCTCACCCCATCATTGGTAAGGTTGTACTTGAGGTGTTGTCCAGCGGGATAGTTGTCCCACGCCGTAGCGTTGAGAATGGTGGCTATGGCGTAGTCTGTGTGCGGCACCACGCTGGTCGCAATCAGGCTTATGCCGATATCAAGATGGTAGTCTGGCAGGCCAAGATAGTCTTGGTTGCCCTCAGCACCTATGACGAGCGGCAAGCGTCGGTTGGAGGCTGGTACTCCTGCGTTCCAGGTCGCATTGACAGCGAGTGCGGCCTGTGCCACTCCCATGATGCTTGCTCTGACGGGAGCGAAGATCACGGAGGCATTTCGTACAGAGAACATGAACTGAGTCTGTGTTCGCGCTGCTTCAGTGTCGTTGTAGCTGTTAAGGTATATGTCGTTTGGAAGAAGACTGACTCCGAGGGCGTAGGTCTCGTTTGCGGCACTGACTCCAGCCTTGAATCCAGCGACCATCTTAGTGACCTCTGTGTCGTCTTCGAATGAACCGATAATCCCTATCTTCTTGCTGTAATTGGGGGCAGCTGCTAGATGTGCAGCCAACACACCCGCCAGAAAGGCAGCCTGCTCGGTGCTGAAGTCTGCTGAAACAACATTTGCCCCTGAGACCTCTGCGCCTATGATTGCGAACCTCTGGTCCGGGAACTGTGGGGCTACTGTAGTGAGCGCGGACTTGAGTCCGTGGCCAACAACGACTATGATGTCATAGTACCCACCAGTACCTGCAAGTTCTTGGAGCTTGCTGACAGCATTCGTTTCGCTGACAACATACCAGTAGTACGAGAAGGATACAGTATCACTAAGATTCTCTAGGCCTAGCTCCATCTGGTCCATTAGGCTCAGGTCTCCTCGGCCCGGTTCCAACATCACAATCGCAACTCTCGAGGGCTCGTATGGATTGGTGACGAAGAGGTATCCTCCGACAGCTCCGAAGACCAAAGTCACAACAATGAATGATGTAATGAGGCTGGATGTAGAGCTCAAGATGCTTCCTCCAGTGTGAATGGTTGGGGTTCGGCCGGTGGTTGATTTAAATATGTTGTTTCTTGTCACGAGGACAATGTGCAAGGCCTGTTTCCTTGCGGCATGCTCGTGACATGATGGCTCCCCGCTTCAGCCAGACATATAAGTGCCTGACGACGAACATGTAGACGGACTGTCACGGAGGTACAAGTGCTGTGTCAAGCGAAGTGCTAAGCAGGGTCGCAGAGCTGTTAGAGGAGGCACTCAACTCAGACGAGAGTATGACCAACATCGTGCTCTGCACAAAGGAAGGTGTGGTGGTCACAGCAGTTTCCAGAGATGAGGAGCTTGATCCCCGTGTGCTGGCCACCGTCAATGCAGCTATTGCGTCTGCAAGTAGTAACACATTCACCCAGGCGCGAGGTGAGCGCGCGTCGTGCCTTATCCACTCGACCGAGAACAAGACAATCTTCACTGTCTTGCAACCCAACTGCTACATGGTGTTCGTGACCAAGGGGACGTACAACCGTACGGATCTTGAGGCACGAGTAGCCCCCATGCAGTCGACTGCCTCGAGGATTGCATTGTTCATGTCATCAAGCACCAGCTTTGGAGCCGAAACGCTCGTGGAGAACATAGCTCGGCGAATACCGGGAATCTCGAAGGTGCTGCTTCTGACCCATGAGGGACTCCCACTGGGGTCACTCGGTTTTGAGAGTGAGATTGAGATGGCCGCTCTTGCAAGCTCCATTTTCGGGAATGGAGTCACTCTTTCGGAGCTGACCGAGCATATTCTCATCTTCTCACAGGAGGTGGCCATGCTAATAGCGCGAGTGGACGAGAAGAGGTTGCTGCTGGCAATCTGCGTGGGGAGAGACAGAATCAATGCAGCCCACCGTATCCTTGATATGATTGAGGCTGGAGCATAATCGGATTAGTCGCTGGTGTCGGACTTGACCTCCGATGGCGTCTCGCTCTCCTCCATGAATTGAAACTGCCACTCGGTCAGGTTGATGGTTATGAAACAGTCCTTCCCGCGCTCGGGGCAGTCTATTCTGATTGTCACATGATCAGGAGTTCTTTCTCTTATCTCCGGATTCAGACATCCGCTCTCAAGCTTTTCCATCAAGAACATGACGTATGCTTCCGTGATGGAGTTGAGGCTTCCTTGCACCAGTGCAGTACCAAGCTCATCCAGGTAGTGCTTCTTTGTTCGACCTTCTCTGACCACTCGAATGAGGCCTGTCTGTTCCATTCTTGCAACATGCCATCTGATTGTGTCATGATGAACACTCAGCGCTTCTGCCAACTGCTCCTGATAACAGCCGGGATTGTTCACAATGAATGCAAAGACTCTCTGGGCGGTCTCAGTCCGTAGCGTGGAGTACGCCATCTCGGCCTCCCGTGTCCGGAGCATCTTCGGGTAGTAGAGCCTCTTGCCTGCGAACTTTATTGACTTGACGAGTCCTTCTCGCTCCAGGATTCTCAGGTGCCATGTCAGTGTACCGATGGGTGACTCTAGCATATCTACAAGTTCGAGTAGATATGTGCCCGGGTTCTCACATAGTATTGTATAGAGGTCCCTCCTGAATGGGTGCAGCAACAATGTCAAGCGTTTCTGCCGTCCCATCTCGTACACCTCTTGCCAGAAGCGAAGCATCAACTCGCTAACAGTGATAAAAGGACTTCGACGGAGTGTTGCTGGTCGTACACTTGACTTCCTACAGAACGCTTTATTATCACTCGCTCCTTTGACGATGACACAGAAACCCGATTGTGAGGGACCAATTTGTGCGGAATCACTGGTGTCGTCGGTCAGAATAGAGATGACATTGGCAAGATCCTAGTGACCTGTAGTCGCAAACTCACCTACCGCGGTTATGACTCGGTGGGAGTCGCAGCTGTTAGGAGCGGTAGGGTCGACCTTCGAAAAGACGTGGGTACAATTGATGAAGTGGACAGGCTACTGGGTCTATCTTCTATGCGAGGTGACCGAGGGATTGCACAGCTGAGGTGGGCCACATACGGCGCGCCGACGAAGGTAAATGCTCAGCCCCACTTTGGATGTCAGGAGGTCTTCTATGGGGCACACAACGGAAACATCCACAACTATGTGGAATACCGAAGAGAGCTTGTTGAGAGCGGCCACGTTGTCCGTTCAGAGAATGATGGTGAGCTCTGTGTCCACGCGGTGGACAAGTACTACGAGAAGACCGGTGACATGTTTGAAGCAGTCCGGTTGTCAACTCGTGACCTCAGGGGTGCATTTGCATTTGCTGTTGGCAGGGCTGATGAGAGAGAGATATACGCAGTCAAGATGGGTTCTTCTCTCGTTGCAGGGGTCGGGAAAGAGGACACCATTGTGTCAAGCGACTTGCCTTCAATCCTACCATTGACCAACAACGTTGTCTACCTCAAGGATGGAGAGATGGTAGTGCTCAGTCCTGACAGAGTGAGAGTCTACAGGGTGCAGGACGGCAAGGAGCTGGACCGCAAGCCAGAGGTCAGCATAGTCGACGCACATGCTGCAGAGAAGGGCGGGTTTCCTCACTTCATGCTCAAGGAGATAAACGAACAGCCCAGGGTCGTGCAGGATGTCATGGGTGTGCTTCAGGGGGCAAAGTGCGATGAATGGCTCCGTCTAATGGATGAGGCGTCGAATCTCTTCATTGTTGCCTGCGGGTCTTCGTACAATGCGGGAGTGGTGGGGACCTACTACTTCGGCAATCTTGCAGGACTTGCTGTTGTCCCTGTCATCGGAGGCCAGTTCGAGCCGATGTATGGCAAGGCCATGAGAGATGACTCACTGTGTATCCTTGTGTCACAGAGTGGCGAGACGAAAGACATTATCAATGTACTCAATCTGGTACGGAACACGGGTCGTGGAAAGACTCTGGGAATCGTGAACGTCATTGGCAGTACTCTGATGTTCAACGCTGATGCCTATGTACCAATGGCGTGCGGCTATGAGGTGAGTGTGCCGGCTACAAAGACATACTTCTCGCAGTCAGTGATCTTCGCATATCTTGCTGCTCGACTGGGTGAGCGCAACGGTCATCTCGACTCCCAAGAGGCACGGTCATTCATACGTCTCCTGGAAAACGACCTTCCAAAGCTCGCCCAAGACACCATCGACCGTACAGGCATTCTCGCGAAGAATCTGGCTCGCACGCTAGTGGATGTCAAGGACCTGTACTGTCTGGGCTATGGCTTCACCGATGGTGTTGCGCGTGAGGGGGCCTTGAAGATCAAGGAGATCTGTTACAACCATTGCGAAGGCATGTACTCGTCTGAGTTCAAGCATGGGCCGCTGAGCATTGTCACCGAGAACTATCCGGTGATATTCGTGACAACCCCAGATGACAGCTGGATGGTCATCAACCACATAAACGAAGTGCGTGCAAGGCTTGGGCGGACAATCATTGTCGGTGAGAATCAGGAAACGTTGACTCCGTACGTAGCATCCAAGGAGGACTATCTCACGGTGCCAAAGTCACACCCACTTCTCAATCCTCTGCTGGATGTGATTCCTCTGCAGATGCTGAGCTACTTCCTCTCGGTTGACCTCGGGATAAACCCGGACCTTCCAAGAAACCTGTCCAAGACACTGACTGTGGACTAGTCTCGGTCTTGGCTCTCCCCAATCCTTATGGCCCGCATTGCAGCGGACGTGACGTTCCCGGCGTCGAAGCCATCTCTGATTCCCCTGACCTCCTCGTCACTCACCCTGAAGATGCCGACGAGTCCTGTCTGGTCTGCGAGAGCCCACTGTCCAAACACACTGACTCCGTCATCCAAGTCACACTCGATGAGACCGATGTTACCGTTTCCTGACCACCAGCTGAGACACCTCCTAACATTCCCGAATTCCCTCATCAGCTCGTTCCACAACTTCTCCAGCGCTGTGGGTCCGTGACTGTTCCGGAATGTGATGAGCACATTACCAGATCCGTTTCGAATCTCCTCTCCAATTCTCTCGGTGTCTTGGGGTGGGAACAGAGCCATAACCATTCGTCATAATGCGGTATGTTAAAAGTGACTCGTTATGGATACTAGGTGCGTACTCAACTGAACCTGGAGATGATTTGGTTCGGTGTGTCCTGCACGTCATACAGTGGGACTATTCTCCTCTGACCCGTGGTCCCCCAGAGTCTTGGAATTGGGTCAGTCCTTCTCAAGCCTAGGTGCAAAGCCGTTTGCTGTGCTACCTTGGAAGGTGCTGAGGTCTGTTGGAAACCATGACTGCAAGGCAACTATGGGTGATGTTGATCTCACGTTGCTCGACCTATTAGTCGTGCTTGACTTGGGCGGATTCGAGCTGGGGCCGTTTCTCAACCGAATTGGACTGCTGTCCTCGCTTGAAGAGGTGGGAGTTCGCGTGGTCAATCGTGTCGCCTCCATCATGAGGATGCGTGACAAGGCGGAGTGCCTTCGACGCCTTGTCTCTGCAGGACTGCCGGTACCAACCACGGTCATCACCGAGTCCATTGAGGATGCTGCTCGTTTCGCAAGAACGCACGTCCCCTGTGTCCTCAAGCCTCTGTCCGGTTTTGGTGGGACTGGCGTCCAGCTGATAGAACGGCAGTTTGACATTGACAACATCTACGACTTCCTGAAGTATCACAGTCAGGTGTTTGGAAGAGGCGCATACTTGTTGCAAGAGTACGTTTCGAACAGTGGGTTTGACATCCGGGTGCTCGTGTGTGGAGGTGAAGTCATCGGCTCAATGCAGAGAGTGGGTCAGGGAGGTCTGGTGACGAATATTCACTCAGGCGGGGTTCCACGCAGAAACACGATTGATGTCGATGAGCTCGCATTAGAGGCAGCAGCATCCGTAGGCGGTGACCTCGTGGGTGTTGACATCATTCCTGACCAAGAAGGCAAGCTCTGGTTGTTAGAGGCAAACGCCACACCCGGATGGGCGGGTCTCCAGACAGTGTGTGAACACAGTCTATCCGATGCAATTGCGAGGAAGCTGCTGTCGGTCTCTTGAGTTTCTAGCGTTCAGCTGCGTGTCGTGCCGAGGCTCTTGGCACTCGTGACCTCTGCGCCGTACCGTCCCAGAGCCCTTGCAGCGTATGGTAGTCCAAACAGGTCTGCACACAGCGCGACTGCTCTGTCTACAAGAGCGAAGGCGACGCCCATTTCGATACTGCCTCCCAGAATCAGGAACACGACTGCAAACCCTCCTTCGACGACCCCAAGTCCGGATATTGAAACAGGGATAAACGAGACTGCACTGAGAGCGGGAAATAGAAAGAGGTACCACTCAAGGGGCAGGTCGATTCCGAGAGCGTATCCTACAACCATCCATCGCAGTGCCGTGAGAAGCCACCCCAACAGAGTGAAGAGGAATACTCCCAGTGCTCGCCGTGGGGTGTAGTCTATGGAACCAACGTAGTTCACATATCTGTGGTAGAGGCGCGACACGAATCCAATCCTGTCAATGACGCGCACCAGTGACGGCGGCACCTTGTTGAATGCAAGCACGAAGAACGCTGCAGCCAGTGCAGCGACGAGTGCAAGAGAGAGCAGCCCGTAAAGGTACAGGTCACGGGACACTCCAAGAGTGTAGAACACAGTAAGCATCGCTGCCGCGAGCAGTCCCGCGCGAAGCAGGAACTCGAACATCTGCCCGAAGAAGATGGCATTTAGGACCTTCCCTCTCTTAAGGTCCGGAATAATGTCGGTCACAACTACAGGCGTGACAAAGTAACCGCTACGGCCCGGGGTCACATCTGCGAGGAGCATACCCGCCAGGTTCGCTTTGAACACACTGCCAAAGCGGTCGCGCTTGTCACAAAGGACTGCAATCTTACCTGCATTACCGACAGTTGCAGTAAGGTGAACGATGCCGGCGAGAACAAGATAGAGTACTGAAACTCCCGAAATCACTGCCCATAACTCCGCAGGTCTGGAGTACCAGATAACAACAGCCAGCAGCGCTATGCCGACGAGTAGTCTGATTCCATTTGCCGTGCTAAGATGCCATCTGGGTTGAAGGTCCGAGTCATCAGTCTCCCGTGCGTCTAGGGTTGGATCTGCAGGTCGGGGGCCAATTCTTCCAGTGGTGGTCAGCATCCTGATGTAGGTCCGAATCGTCCTGAGGACCTTCATCTTGCTCTGTCCTCTCTTCTTTCCGTAGTCAAGGTCGATGGGACTCTCTTTGACTCGAGCACCTGAGCTCTGGAGGTGGACCAGTATCTCCACTGTTGCTGTGAACTCCGTAGTCGTGATGAATGAGTGTTGATACTTGTCCAGGGCTCTCTTGAGGGCGTCGACGCGTATGCATCTGAATCCGGACGTGTTGTCTAGGACCTTGCTTCCCTTGAGCCGTAGTAGGGTGTTAATCCCTCGACTCAGCACCCGTCTTGACAGTGCAAGATTGTGCTGTCCTCCTCCTCTGACATACCGCGACGTCACCACCACATCGTATCCTCGTTCAATCTCGCGGACCATCGCAGGCACAAGTGCCGGATCGTGAGTCAGGTCAGAGTCCATAGTGACAACTACCGCGTCAGGTTCTGCATGAGCAACAATGTATCTGATACCTGTGTTCAATGCAGCTCCTAATCCACCGTTCCTCCTGTGGGTCAGAATCGTGATTGGCATCCTCATCGCGTACTGACGGGCAATGTCACCTGTCCTGTCTTTTGACCCATCGTTGACGAGCACCACTCTATAGTTGGTCACAGCTGCATCTATGGCTTCGAACAGGTCCGGCAGGTTCTGCTCCTCGTTGTACGCCGGGAGCAGGAAGTAGATTGTGCTCATCGACTCGTCATATCCCCATATTCCGTAACGTGGTGTCACTCTGATGTCATGCGGATGGTCGTGCCGCCGTTTTATACTTGCCCCAAGCCTTCACGAGTGGAAGGGATTGCTTTGAACTGAGAACAGGCACACGACAAGTCTGCCATGATCTGTCTGGGAGTAGAGGTATCCATTGGATGAGGCCCACTGTATCACTTGTCCCTCCGGGTCCAGTGTGTATGCATATGACCACACGTACCATACAGACCCCTCTGCAAGAATCAGCGACTCTAACAAGCTGGTAAGACTCGCTCCATAGGACACACCGGTCACGTTGATTCGTCCTTGGTATGTTCTCGCATAGTAGTCAAGAACTCCTGCACCAAAGGTGGGTTCCACTAGGACCGTCATGTTAGTGTCAGAGTATGACGCGATATACTTGATAGCTCCTCGATTGTCTTCTGCCCCGCCGGCAATGCTGTAGGGATAAGAGCTGTCGGCCTCTATCAGTATCCTCGGTGCATATACAAGACCAAACAGGGTCACACCCAAGACAAACACAGCAAGCCAGCTGACTCTTCGACTTGTCCATGTCCGATGCGTAAGTCTACCGAGAGCACTGCCGGCCACCGAGAGAATCATGAATCTGGAAGACACCAGGTCAACGAGCCCGGCCAGCCCTTCTGCAATCAGTATGATGAGTACAGGTAGCAGGCACAGTACGTATCGGATATTGAAGAACCAATAACCCGTGAGGTGAAGAGCATAGTTGGCTGCAACAAAGGCCGCCATGATCATGGTCAGGTCTAGTGGAAGAGGTGCTGTTCTTCTGGCCTGTAGGGTCCTCCAGAACCCGGCCAGAATCAGAAGCAGGAATGGAGTGCTCCATGCAGCCACATAGGCGACAGCCTCGAGTGTGAGTTCGTATCCCGTGGTACTGGCAGGCAGGAAGAACGCACTTGTGAGAAAGAGTATCTGCTGTGGCTTGATGAGTCGTCCTGCATGGGCTGCTGCCAGAACGCCAAACTGGTCAACAACAATGGGCACCAACGGCAGTGCTGCAAGTCCAATCAAGACATATGCACCAAGAATGCCCTTCAGCTGCATGGCTCTACCTCTTGCCACTCTTGCATAGGCAGAGTTGACGATGTGGTAACAGAAGAGCAACGCCAAGTATGCAACGCCGTAGTAGTGGACATATGCAAGGGCAACTCCTGATGCGGCTGTCGTCAACCACGGTCTCATCTGGTCTTGGTCACGCGCAATGAAGTACAGGTAGGTGGTCAGCAGTATCAGAAATGGCAGAAGCGTGTATGCTCGTGCCTCGTTTCCGAAGCGGACCAAGTACGGATTTGTCGCCAGCATTGGAACAGTGAGAATTGAGACTCTGTGGTCCGCGGAGACTCTGTCGGCAAGCAGGTAGGTCATCCATATCACTGCCACTCCAAACACCAGTGATGGAAAGCGAACAGTCCACTCCGCATCCCCAAACAGGTGAACCAGTGGCCAGAGCAGCAGGAAGTAGCCCGGTGGATGCCCGGGGTCTTGCGCAGTAGCTTCGAGAGACCCTGATGAATCAACTATGGTCGCATACTCGTCAATCCAAAGGCTTCGCCCAAAACCTACGAGTGCGAGCGTCGAGTAGACGACACTCCACAGCAGGATCCAGACTGCTCTGTTTCTGGTGATCAACTTGCCCATCTCATCCGAGAGCTTTTCTTGGGTCGAGAAGGCCTCCGCTTTATCCCTGTTGGTACTCATCACTCGACCTTCCAACTGGCGCATCCATAGGTTTTTAAGAAGCCTGGCCGGGACCCACTCACCAGACCTCTCCCATAGGGGCTAGAGGCGTAATCCACCCTAAGAGACAGGGTTCGCAAAACGAAGTTCTGGGGTAAGAATCAGTTGACAGAAGCTGCCGAAACGCCAGTAGAAGACATTGAGATGTTGCGGGAGAAGCTGCGCGAGCTCAAGGCAAAGGCAAGACAGGACCTTGAGGAGCTCAGAAGAGACCGCGACAAGATGCGAGAGTACAAGACGCTGCGTGACGAGCACAACAAGGAAGTGCGTGCTCTGATCGAGTCGGTGAAGGCCGAACGTGAAGAACGTGACAGAATAAACAAGGAGATTGCAGAGGCCAAAGAGAGGCGTGCTGCAATACACGCCCAGCTCAAGAGCGTCTACGATGAGATTCGTGAGCTGCGAAGCGTCATTGTCGGGAGTCCATCCACCGATCAGCGAAGGATGATGCGTCGGGTCGAGGAGCTCGAGTGGCGACAGCAGACCGAGCTGTTGACTCGGGAAGATGAAGCATCTATTGTGGAGGAGATTGCCAAGATCGAGGCCACGCTCGTGAAGATTGGGCAGGAGAAGGAGAAACAGGACAAGATTCACGAGCTGCGACGACTGGCTCGACGACTGAAGGACGAGGCCACGGAGGTTCATCAGAAGGTCTTGGAGCTGTCAGAGCAGTCCCAGACGCACCACCAAGAAGTGGTTCGCATACGTCCTCAGCTGGAGCAGTACAAGAAGGCCGCTGACACTGCACACCAGAACTTCGTTGAGTGGCTCAAGCGTGTGAAGGAGGGAGAGGAGAAGCTCAAAGAAGCCCGGACACAGATCGAGGAGATTCAGGGCAAGATTCGGAAATACGCGTCCGAGAAACAGACCGCTTCGCGGACCGAGAAGCGGACGCAGCAGAAGGTGGCCGAGCAGGAACGCCTTGACGCCGCCGTAGAGAAGCTGCAGTCCGGGAAACGCCTCACTTTTGACGAGTTCATACTGGCCCAGCGAGTCGTTTCTGATGACTCTAGACGAAGGCCCTTCCGACATGAGGCGGCCGATGAGGACGACGGTGATACGAGCGAGTCGGTTGAGGACGCAGCGTCGACTGAGGAAGCAGAGACAGTTGAGGAAGCAATGACCCCCTCGGATGAGCCCTCCGATGATGAGGGCGAGCTGGACGCTGAACTCGATACTGAGCCTCTTCAAGACGGACAAGACAGTACTGACAGCTGATTGCCCACAGTACTGCCCGCGAGGTTAGAGGGACGACTGGTTCCTCTAACTCTCTCACGGCATGGTGAGTGAATTGAGCAGCACAACTCAGAGACCAGTCAGCAGGTGGCCTGCAGGAACCGTCTTCTACTTGCTAGCTCTCGGTTCGGGTGTCATGCGGACTCTCAGTATTGCCACTGACTATGTTGCCTTAGGTGAGTTTGATCCACTGGTCTTCGGCTTTGTAGCACAGTGGGTGTCCTTCCTCGTCACTCTCACGACTGTCCTGTTTCTATCATTGAAGAAGCGTCACGGGACCGCTCGCAGGCCTCTTGGCTACTCGCTTGATCCTGACTTTGGAAGACTCAGCCTCCTTCCGAGGAAGCCTATGCAGTACGTGCTGCTTGCTGGATTCTTTGCTGGAGTGTCCACCGCATGTTACTTTTTCTTGATTGGATTCACTGATGCCTCAGCAGTGCTTCCATATGGGCAGCTTGTCATCATCTACCTCCTCATCGGTGATCTCCTAGCCGAGAAGGACACACCCACGATAATTGAAATACAGTGCATCATATCCATTCTCTTTGGTGCTCTACTCGTTGGCATGACTCCCGAAGGCTTTGAATCGCCCTACTTCCTTGTTACCCTTCTAATTGTCCTAGGACCGCTCAATCTGTCCTCTGCATTGATAACCTACTATCAGAAGAAGGCCAAGCGATATGAGGTTGCACCAGGGCTTAAAGTCGATGCTCTGAACATGAGAGTCTGGTCGCTGTTCGTCCTGAACTCGGTCTTCACCCTGCTAATCCTGCCCGTTGTAACTCCGGAGCAGTGGGCAACGGTGCCGCTTGTCACCCCAACGATGATTGTCTGGATGGCGATTGGTTCACTGGCAACCTTCTTGTCAATAGTGTTGTACATCCGTGCGCTGGCCAGAGGATCGATGGCAATTGTCAACTCACTCACATCCATATCCGTGGTATTGGGAATCCCTGTAAGCGTGATTGGGAGCCTGACACTCCCCGGCTCCTTTGGGCCAATCACTAGCGACCCCACTACATGGATACTTCGCACGTTTGGGGTCATACTCGTAGTCGTTGGTATTGTGGCACTTGAAGGGTCTGATGTCCGTTCGATAATCCTGATTCGGACGAAATCCAACGCCGGGGACCTCCTGCCCGCTCTCTTTAGCGTCAAGGGCGTGGAGAGCGCATCGGCGCTGGCAGGGCGAGAAGACTACCTGCTTAGCGTAAGAAGCCGGAGTCTAGCCAAGACGAGAAAACTTGTCCTGAAGAAGATTCAGCAAATCGAGGGTGTCAACACTATCCAGACACTGGTGGTTCTCAAGGAGTATAGGTGATAGTAATGGCAGTGACTGCATACATGTTGATGTCAATAGAGATTGGAAGGACTGAAGCTGTTGTCGAGAGGCTGCGAGCAATCGAGCCTATCACTAAAATAGCTGTGACTACAGGGGTTTATGACATCATCCTGCGGCTGGAGGTACCCAGTCTTGACGACCTCTATGACATCACGCTTAAGATACATAGCATTCCGGGGATTAAGGAGACCTCGACAGCCGTGGTAGAAAAGATGTTCATGTCAGTATGAGCCCATACCATTCATGCTGGAATGGCCTTACTACACCGGTCTTCTCGGTCTCTGACCGCGAAGTCGAGGATCATCCCCGATTCAGTCGTCGTTGTCCATGTACGTACTGGTTCGGGAATGCAAATGCCGCTCTGCAAGCCGCAGTGCAGGGGTTTCAAGAGAGCATACTGGGCAGACCTTCTATGACAGCTCAGCGCATAGTCAGGCGGGCACACAGATGGACCGACCGTGAGTCATTCACATTGACATGAACGGGCTGGTACGCTACTATGCATACTACCAGTCTCTTCAGACGCTCGGCCTTTCGTCTCCGACCTAGTCACCTCATACCTTTTATTCGATTGTGCTCTAGCCGCCAGTTGCTGGTTCCAGCATCAGGGGCCACATTCCATGAGTGAGGTGTGTTGAGCTTTGTATGAAGTGTCCGCCAACGAATTGACGAGAAGATTCGGTGACATTGTCGCCGTGGACAACATGACTCTCGATGTCCCACAGGGCTCCATCTTCGGCTTGCTTGGTCCCAACGGTGCTGGCAAGTCCACTACCGTGAGACTGCTATGTACTCTGCTTAGACCGGACGCAGGTACCGCCACAGTCTCAGGCCATGACATCATCAAAGAGCCTGTCGCAGTGCGTCAGACTACGGGTGTTCTGCCCGAAGAGGGCAACCACACGCTTTACCCTACGATGACCGCAATGGAGAACCTAGAGTACTTCGCTCGACTCTATGGCGTACCAGAAGAGGAGATTCGACCTCGCATTCAGGAACTGCTTGAGTTCATGGGTCTCTGGGAACGCCGCGACGACCTCGCAGGTGCACTCAGCACCGGCAACCGGCAGCGGCTTGCACTCTGCAGAGCACTACTACACAAACCCACTGTGTTGTTGCTAGATGAGCCCACTTCCGCACTGGATCCCTTGGCAGCCAAGCGCGTACGAGAATTGATTCTGAGTCTGTCACAGAAGTACGGTCAGACGTTCTTCATCAACAGCCACAACTTGGCAGAGGTTCAGAGAATCTGTGACAGGATTGCAATCATAGACAAGGGCAAGATACTGCTCATGGGCTCCACCGAGGAGTTGAGAAGGGAGCTGAGTTCCGAGCAGGTCTTCCGCATACGTGTCTATGGGGACGTTGCAAGAGCAGAGTCCATCGTACGCTCGCAGGAATACGTTCTTGAGTCAACAGTGGAGGTGGACACAGTCGTGGTCAAGATAAGCGACCCCCTTGAGAACAACTCTCGACTCATGAGCACACTTCTCAACGCGGGGATCAAGATAGTTGAGTTTGCAGAGGAGGAAGCCACTCTTGAGGACGTCTATCTTCGGACTATAAAGGGAGGTGACCAGTGATGACAAGCAAGTCGATGTTGGTCGCCAAGGCGGACCTCAAGATGGCCATGAAGTCGAAGCACATCAAGTATAGCTTGGTCTTCCTCGCAGCACTGGCTCCAGTCATGCTAATTCTGATTATAGGCTTGCCAGCGGCACTGATTGACCCCGCCAGCCCAGACTACATTGTCGTCAATCTATTCTTGCCCTTGGGTGCAAGTATGCTGACCCTCATGGCGGTGATTCCCGCAGGACTGATTGCTGCAAATGCCCTTGTGGGTGAGAGAGAGTCCAACACCCTTGAGCCTCTTCTATGCACACCCCTCACGGATCGTGAGTTGATCTGGGGCAAGACGCTCAGCTCACTGATTCCATGCTTGACAATTCTGTTCGCTGGCACGCTTGCTTCTAGCATCGGCATCAACATACTCATGGTTGCCTTCAATCGGCCCCTCCTCCTGTTTCCTGACCCTGCTGGCGCATTCCTGATATTCGCTGCAGGACCCGTCGTCGTGTTGTCAATTGTGTCTACCATGATCCTCGTGAGCGGCAGGGTCAGCAAGGTCTATGAGGCCTATCAGAGTGGTACCATAGCTGCGTTGGTATTGATGATTCCACTATTCGCACCAATGACCTCGTTGGAGACTGGCATGGCAGACCCCAGCACTATCTGGTTCACCAACATAGTCACGTTCATCATCGCATCAGCAATTGCAAGCATAACGTGGGCGATTGCCCTGAAACGCTTCAACCGTGACAAGATGGTCTCTCTTGTCTAGTCTCCTGGGAGTGGCGACGCCACTCCACTCTCTTTCTTATGGCCTATCTGACTCTCCTCAATCCCTTTGGATACCTCATGGCTAGGTCACGATAGATCCTCTTGAACTCGCTGAGCTCCTTCTTGTGGTGTTCCTGCACATCGCCGACCACCTTGGCAGGCACTCCGATTGCAATCTTGCCGTCTGGTATCTTGGTTCGTGCAGTCACTACTGCGCCCTCTCCAACGACCGACCACTCTCCAACCTCCGCGTAGTCTGACACTACTGCCCCCATTCCGATGACTGCTTGACTTCTGACAGTGGCATTGTGGATGATGCAACCGTGGCCAAGCGTCACATCGTCGCCGATGACAGTCCTTTCACCAGGTCGTGCATGCACCACAACATTGTCTTGGACGCTGCACCCGTTCCCAATCTGTATCTCTCCATAGTCCCCCTTGATGACTGCACCTGGAGCGACGTAGCAGAGGCTGCCAAGTGTCACTCTCCCAATCACCGACGCGGAGTCGCTTACATAGGTGTCGTTTCCAACTATTGGTACTCTGCCTTCGAATTCGTAGACTGCCATGTGTCCAGTGTAATCTCACACAGGTATTAGGTCTCCGAAACATTAAATGGCCCCTGTGAGATACTAATCCAGTCTGTTGAAACCTTAGCTGGGAGCAATCTGCAGTGTCACCGAAACGAGACAATCGAGAAGCAGGACCGCTCTTTCCGATACTGAGAGGGGAGTCCGTGGGCCATCACGGTGAGTTCACGGGCTATGCTGTGATTGTCAAGAGCCCCACGCAGCTCAGAAGGGAGTGGCGCGCTGATCACATTGCGGTACTGGACTCTGCACTCAAGACCTATCTGAGTGAGAACCCAAACGAAATGGAGTGTCTCTTCGCTGCAGTGTCGGCAGTCCTGTCCGAGTTCGGAGAGTCGATTGGTGACAGTGCTGCAATGGCATATGTCAATGAGTGCATATACATAGTGAAGGTCTCCGATGCAAGCCATGTACTTGAAGATGGTATGCACATCCGTGTCGTGGCGCATGAGAACCTCGGCGAGGTCTTCTTCATAGATTAGGGACCTGCTATTGCCCTGCTTCGGCAGGACCATCAGGTGAGGCGACTTGAAGAGTGAAGTCGGAGGCTCCGAGAAGAATGGGCGAGAGTGACAGTCCTCCATCCTCTCATGCTCACTGTCATCGAAGAGCCCCGAGTTCAGCAGACTGTCTTGCCAACGAGCCAGTTGAATCCGAAGGCATATGACCACCTTCCTGCGTGTACTGGACTTGGATGACTTGAAATAGCTGATGTGCAAGTCTTGCAGTGAATCCAAGTTGAAAGCACGTCTGAAGGTCGACAGTCAGTGGCTCGAACTCGAGAAGAAAAGCATGGCCAAGATGCGCCAGGCGTACGAACGGTGGCAGTCCGAGACACTGCAACGAGCCAAGGACGCAAAGGACCTCCGGTCACTTCGTGAGCTGTTCTATGAGATGGGTGACCGTTGGGAGTGGGACCAAGCGACGGGCTCTTGGTTGTCAAAGACATCTGAGATTGAGATGGTGGGCCTTGTGCTGCGTATGCCCGGACTCGATGAGAACAAGGAACGGTTTGTTATCTATCTCGTCATGGCATACAGCAAGGGCGTCACAAGTGCGTTCGACCATCTTGGTGACAAGGAACGGATAATCATTGAGCAGGACCTGAGACAGGGGTCACTGCGTGTCTGGTCCACCACTGGTCACGGTGCCATGGACCTCTTTCCCACTGAGTTGAGAGGTTTCGAGTCCGTCAACAACAGCCTGCAGTCGTGCATCTTGGTGGCACAGCCGGGTGACCATGCGCTCAGACTCGAGCTTCCCAAGTCCAGTGATGAGTACTGGACGCTCGGTCAAAGACTGTGGTCCATAGTCACAGGAGAGACTTCTTTCTCAACCAGAAGATTCAATCTGCTTGATGCTGAGGGCATAGAAGAGAAACTTGAGTTCAGATTCTATCGATACGCCAAGGCGGTGATCGACCTTGAACATCTGTGGAAACGACTTCAGGGCACCATACTCGGAGCAGCACGAGAAGCGGTCTTGGACCGAGTCCCTGACCACATCGAGACCTACAACAGACATGTTCTGCGCAGAATCGAGGGTCTCCTGCATGTCCTCTGGTTTAGACCGCCCTACAGACAGATCGATGTCGCGAAGAGACTCTATTCTCAGCTCAGCTCGGAATCGGTAGCAACCGAGATGAAACACGAGGTGCTGGCCGCGCTTGATCAGCTTGTACGCAGCCTCACGGACGTCATTGAGAAGGCCAAGTATATCAAGTGGAAGAGCGTCATTGACCGAAAGAGCTTCGGCAACAGTGAAGCATTCAGGGGACTTGAGATCAGCGACATGGCAAAGGAGGCCTTCGCAGCCGCTCTGGACGACATTTTGAAAGAGCACACCCTAGCGTATATTGGCTATCCCGAGCGCGCGACAATGAAGGGCAAGGTGACGAGAGTGGTCTTTGGGTTATTGGTGCTACCGACAAGACTGATGGTGACAGGGATCAAGCACTTCAGACAGGCCGCAGCAAGACTCCGACATGACATTTCGAGGCGGCTGGTCAAGACATCTGTGACAAGTCCGCAGCCCGAATGAGCTGTCTTGACTTGCAAACGCTTTTAGCCTCAGTTGTCTGTTGGTCTGATGTCTGTTTGAAGCTGTGTTTCATTCATAGGGCACAGCAACACTGTAGGTATTGCCTATGGAGGCACACTCGGATTGAAGTCTCTAAGAGGACTACTATTGGTTTTCATGCTCCTCTCTGTCAGCGTACCAGTCGTTGGCAGTCTTGGAGTTCTGTTTCCTGTGACATCTGAACCACATGAAGCCATGCACGTTATCGTCTCGGAAGAACCGGGAACGCGACTGGACCCTGATGAACACACTCCGCATGTGCCAATCTTCATCAATGGCACAGCAGACTTTGTGTCCCAGGGATGGCCGGGCGCGGGCACCGAGATGTCACCTTATCGCATTCGGGGACTGAACATAACGACAGTCGCTGATGTGGTGAACATCAGGATCATCAATACAGATGCCTACTTCCTCATTGAGGACTGCTTCGTGCGCCAAGTCTTCTCCAGCCATGCCGTATCCTTTGTGAACGCGTCGCATGGTCTGATAGAGTATGCAACTATAGAAGCAGCGGACCTGGCGGTGTCCTTCTACAATGCCAGCAATGCCCGCATCAGCCGCTCTGTAATAACATCCACTTCCGATTACTGCCTGCAAGTCCAGTACTCCAACGACTTCTTGATGCAGCACTCTGTACTCAATTCCAAGTACCGGCTCATCGGTTTCTATCAGAATGTGGGTGCCCAGTTGATTAACAACACGTTACATGGTCACCCCGATTGGAATGGCATCTACATGCAGTACTGCAACTACACACTGCTTTCCAACTTGGTTCTCTATGACACATTCAGACCAGTCTACGCATACTACTGTCCCCATACTGATGTGCTCGATCTTGTGACCGATGCAGATGGAGGCCTGTTCTTCGCGTATTGCAATGACGTTGCCATCAGAGACTCTACAATCATCTCCCACATGGAACAAGCAGTGTATCTGTTTTTCAGTAACGACAGTGTTGTTCAGCACTGCGTACCGCGGTCAGATACTGGAGCAGCCATTAGCGCTTTGCACTGCACAGATGTGGAGCTGAGTGGCAATACAGTGCCCTCAGACTCCTATGGAGGCATCTTCGCCGACTCATGTCCGAGGCTACTCGTCTCCCAGAACACTGTCCGTTGTAATTCGACGCAAGGAATCAGCCTGAGTACCTGTGAGAACTCCACGGTGATCTACAACAGCGTCTTTGACGGAGACTCGACTGGCATCTACCTGGTCTCCAGTCCCAGAGCTGAGGTCAGCCACAACACCGTTGCAAACGTCAATGACGATGGTATATTCCTCGAGTCTTGCTTCCTGTCTGTGGTGTCATTCAATACTCTGACTGAATTTGCAAGTGAGGCCATCTATGCCACGAACTCCGGCAATCTCACTATATCCTCAAACACAATCGAGGGTGCAGACAGCGACGCAGTCCACATCGATGGCTGCGACAACTCATCGATATCTGACAACGTTGTTACAGGAGATGGCGGCTTCTATGTCGAATCCTGTGACTCGGTTCGCATTAGCAACAACCTCCTCACAGAGGTCAGCGACTATGCCATAAACACAGAGCTCAGCGCAGATGCGCTGGTGGAGTTCAATACAATCACCGACTGCCTGAACGGAATTCGTCTGCATCAGTGTGATTCATGCGACATCAGAAACAACGATGTGTCGTCTGCGCAGACTGGTGTGTACGTTGGCGGATGCACAGGCGCCACACTATTCCATAACACCGTTGATGATTGCGTTGAGGGGATTCTGTTGAAGATGAGCCCGAACGCGAGTCTGGAAGGCAATGCTGTCACAGACTGCGGCTATGGGATTGAGGTTGATGAATGCACTGGGATGGTCCTGCTTAGCAACAGCATGACCAGCTGTGGTTTCTGGTGGGTTGAGGGTTATGCCATTGAGTACTACAATCACACACTGAGCGGCAACACCGTCAATTCGAAGCCAGTGTACTACGGACTGAGTCAGACTGGTGGCGATGTCGACGGCAACTCGTACGGCCAAGTGATTCTCGTCGACTGTAATGGTACACGCGTGTCCGGCGGGACATTCACTGCGGCCGGTCCGTTTATGATCTACTTCAGCGTGCTAATCAATGCCAGTCATGTCACGACGGCATCCAGTCACTACTGCGGAGTCGTCGCCTACCTGTCTCAAAACCTCACGCTGAGCGATGTGCACCTAGACGGTGAGCATGTCCCGGACAATTGTGGCATCCTTCTACTGGGGTCTCCGTATTTCCACATCTCGAACTCAGAGATCTTGAGATACAACTCAGGGCTCAGGCTTATCAGTTCTGGTTATGGGACCGTGTCCCAAACCACTTTCTCGCAGAATCATTTCTCGGTAGTTGAGGTCACACCGGGCCACAATGTTTCAGTGCTGTTCTGCGAATTCTACCATGCCGTCGATACTCACATTGTAGCCAACGCGAATGGTGACTACTGGAATGTGACTGGATGTGTGTTCCACAACGCAACGGCAGCAATCACGTGGTATGGCAATCGGCCCTATTTCTCCTCGAACACATTCACCCACTGTGGATATGGGGTGTATGTGACGGGCAGTGCATCCGATAACGGCATGATTACTCGCAGTCAGTTCGAGAGTTGTGACACTGCGATATACATCTTGTCTGGAGACTACTGGACAATCACAAACAACACGATCATGTGGAGCAACAGTTACGGCGTGTGGCTTTCAGGGTCAACCGGTACAGTCGTCTACTATAACACAATTGCCCTGAGTGCGTCTGACAACGGCTACGACTCTGGCACCAAGTATTGGGACGATGGTATGTCGCAGGGCAACGTCTGGGATGACTATACTCCTCCGCCTCCGTACATTGTGAGTGGTAGTGGGGCATCGCAGGACAGGTATCCCAGTCAGTTCGTGGTCACCCTACCCATCATCAACCACCCTCTGGACAGGTCCTACGCTGAGTTCTCAGAAGGCCACTCTATTGGATGGAGAGCGTTCGACGACTACCTGAAGGACTGGTGGGTCACTATCGATGGTCTGCCGTGGGCCAATGGCATCTGGACCTTTGACCCCGCTCACTACATCACCGTCAATGTGGACGGTCTTCCGTACGGCATGCACACTGCCACTATCACCGTACGTGACATCAACCTCAACACGGTCTCTGATACAGTCATCATCCATGTCTACGATGATACTCCTCCGACCATAGATGGTCCTCCCGATACGGAGGCCTTCGAGACCGGCACGGGTCAGACCCTGATGTTCGAAGTGTACGATCAGAACCCACAGAACTACGTCGCCACCCTCGATGGCAACAGCTTTGCCAGCGGTACGTGGAGCAGTCCCCTACTGAGCATGAACATAGACTCCATACCTCTGGGTGTGCACGAGGTCCTGCTGACCATCTACGACGTCGATGGCAACTCGGCATTCGACGCGGTTCAGGTGCTTGTGTTGAGTGATACCACTCCTCCCACGATTGACAACCCCAACAATATGACCATCATCTTCGGCACGGTGGGGAACTTTGTGGTCTGGACTCCCGCGGATGCTCATCCCTCTTTCTTCGAAGTGCGCACCGGGTCCATGGTCGTGGAATCGGGCTCCTGGGGCGGCGGAAAGGTCCTACTCGCACTTGACGACATTCCTGTGGGTAACCACAACTTCACACTGACTGTGTGGGACAAGGCTGGAAACAGTGCAAGCGACAACGTCTTGGTGACAGTCTTGCCGCCGGGTTACCAGCCTCCACCTCCGTTCGATCTCGGTCTCCTACTGATAGTGGCGGGAATCACGGCCGGTGTCGTTGTTGTGGTGGCTGTTGTCTACAAGCTCAAGAAGAAATAGATAGCATGACAATACCAGCTCCGTAGACTGTGGCGGAGGTCTGCACGTCCGCACCCTTCGTTTTCACCGGGGCCATTCGGTCCTATGACACTCGCTGCTCGTTGCAGCGCTCCTAGGGCAAGTCGTTGAGGTCAGTGAGAGTGCCACTCCTTTTCAGACCGTTCATTTCTAGTTGGACAGAGTTGGACACAGGAGTCTTGTCACTCCCAGGATACGGCACTGGGGTCACTCCTTGAGGTCTCATGATGTGTCGAGCCGACCTCGAGCTCTCCGTTCCCGCACGGAGGTATACATGCACCACGCAGCGATGTCCAAGGCCGTCCAGCTTCTGGGCAGCTGCTGCTAACCCAATGCCTCTGCGGCGTACCTGCATGTGTCGTGTACAGTACATGGACTTGCCTCGTGGCGTCCTCGTGTGGCTGTACGGTCTTCTCCGTCTGTGCTGTCCTCAAACCTTCACACTCAGCAGCTAACTGCTGTTCCTTGCAGATACACTTGATGAAACCAGCATGTACCAAACTCTTTTAGCCTTGCGCAGCCCATTGATGGCACTAGTATTATGGACTGGCAACTCGAGCCAGTGCTCCAAGAGTAGGTGTAGACGAACTGGAGGAAAACCTCGATTTGAGAAGAACTCATGGACTGCTTGTTATAATCATGCTTCTGGCTGTCGTTGTCACGTATAGCAATGGCCCAACGTCACTCACATGCGCTTGTGATGATGCTAACACTGGGCGGCACTTGCTGTCGGACGACTATGGAACGCGGCTTGGTCCCACAGAACTGGAAGACCATGTGCCTATCTTCGTCAATGGCACGGCCGACTTCGCATCTCAAGGATGGCCCGGTGCAGGCAGTGCGATGTTTCCTTACGTCATATCAGCGCTGAGAATAAACCCTGTTATCCCCGTTGCTGCTGTCCGGATAATCAACACAGACGCTCACTTTGTCATACGAGACTGCCTTCTCAACCAGACTTACATGCTTGATGCGATTGTGCTCGAGAACGTGTCTCACGGGTCTGTCGAGTATAACACCGTCCGCGCAGGCAACAGAGGGATCTATGTCGAAAATGGAAACAACACTGTCATCTCTCATTGTGATGTGATGGCATCCAACTATATAGCAGTGGATGTGCATGAATCGAATGACTGCAGGCTTGAGAGCAACTCAGTTGTGTCCGTTGGCCACAGGGCAGTGTACGCAGTGGAATCACACAGACTAGTGTCAACCCACAACACCCTGTCTGCCGCCGCGGGGTCATTTGCATTACACTTCTACGGCTGCAATACGACATCCTCCGCGGATGACGTGGTACTGTCCGGGCTCGGAGGTATCGCTGGCGAGTACTGCCATGGAATGCATATAGAGAGAATGGCAGCGACCAGCGTGGGTTACGGGGCCTATGTGTCTTACTGCACCGACGTTTCCGTGGATGGGAGTGTCCTGCACGCTACGGAGTATGAGGGAGTCCACTTGTCATATTCTCCAGAAACGAGCATCGTCGGCTGCACCATCAGCTCAGAGGGAGCAGACGGCATCTATGTGAGTCATTCGAACGGCACTCTGATCCATGGCAGCACGATTGTTTCGGCTGGTGCCTCGGGAGTTTACTTGACCGCTTCTCACCACTCCGAGCTGGTCGGTAATACGATAGAGAACTGTGACAGCAATGGAATAGAAGCTTACACCTCCGTGGGTCTTGTCATTCTTAACAACGTGATTGACGGTGTCGGTGGCGATGGGATCTACCTTGATCACTGCGAAGATGCCCATCTCGAGGACAATGCAATCCACGACGCCAGGGCAGGTGTCGATACGAATGGATGCGACCGGTTGAGTGTCTTCGACCACACCATTAGTCATGTGGACGCAGCTGTGGTGGCAGTCGGCTCCACGAATGTGACCATCCGAAGTGGTCTCTACTCATATGCGATTGCGGCGGTGTACCTTCAGGACTGTGTGAACGCGCAAGTCATGGACAACCTGATTGAGGAGGTGAATTACGGAGTCGTTGGGGACTCGACCCCTAACGCGACAGTGTCGCACAATGAGATTAGTTCGGTGTACGAGCAGGCCATCGCCATGGTTGGCCAGACGGACTCTGAGATCCGCTCGAACGTAATCAAGGAGGCCGAGTTGGGAATATACATTGGGAGCGACCAGGGAATTGACGTGGTCTACAACAGGCTGGAGGAGATCAATGGGCGCGCTATTGTTGTCGAGGCGCTTGAGAACGGGACTCTCAGTCATAACGTCATTGACGGACATAACAGCATTGACGGACGCGGCACCATTGGTATTGCGCTGACCGCCGTTGGTCTGAGTGTGGTCAACAACACGATTGTGGATTTCGAAGTGGGCATCAGCTTAGATGGCTCGTTGCTTCTTACCTTTACAGACAACCACATGACTCGTTGTGGTTTCTACTGGTCCCCAGGTGACACCTTCGACTTCTACAACCACTCGATGTTCAACAACTGGGTCAACTCGCTTCCAGTCTACTTCTCTGTGGGACAGACTGGCGTTGACTTGGATGGCAGTCTCTACGGCCAGGTCATCCTCCTCGACAACAACGGCACTCACATCACTGGTGGAGTGTTTGACACCTGCACATCTGCAGTGATGGTCTTCCATAGTCTTCTGGTTCACGTTGCCGACATTGTCGTGCCGTCATGTGTGCATGGTGTGGTCATATCCTCCTCTGAGAATGTCTCCCTTCAGAACATCTCTGTAGAGGGTCTGGCAATGGCTGTGAACGATGGTGTGACACTCAGCCAATCCGATTACTTCGTGATCAGCGCTTCTGATTTCATGCACTTGTCTGATGCAGTCCGGATTGACCGGTCAGACTATGGACTTGTCAGTGACTGCGACTTCGACTCGAACGGCTATGGTATTCTTGCCTACGGCCAGTCTAGCTCATATCTCAGGGTGGAGAGTTCCCGATTCAGCAATGCCGAGTTCACGCACATCTCTGGGGAGGTTGCTCCCCTCAACAACTACTGGAATGTTACCGACTGCGAATTCTTCAACGCAAGCAAGGGCATCAGCATATTGGGTGCTTACCTCCATCTGTATCTCAACAGTTTCGTGCACATGAGTCAATATGGCATAGAGGTCACGAATGCCGCCTCCGACTACGGGTACGTTGCGTCCAACACCTTCGAGAGCTGTGGCACGGCTGTGTACATTTTTAGCGGCGACTACTGGAACGTCACCTCAAACGACATACTCTGGAGCACCAACTACGGTGTGTGGCTCTCAGGCTCTACTGGCACCTATGTATACTACAATACAATCGCGCTTAGCGGTATCCAAAACGGGTATGACGCGAACACAAAGTACTGGGACGACGGAGTTGCGATTGGCAACACATGGTCTGACTATGTCCCACCACCTCCCTACGTGGTGTCCGGCGCAGGTGGTTCAACTGACAGATACCCGATCCAGTGGGTAATTACGGAACCGATTGTGAATCATCCACTTGACGTATCCTATGCTGAGGGCTCCACTGACAACTATCTGACTTGGCTGGCCTCTGACGACTACCTTCGCGACTGGAGCGTCACTATCGACGGCGCATTCTGGGCTGAAGGTATCTGGGACCTCAAGCAGCGCTTTGTCATCAGCGTTGACGTAGATGGTCTGCAGTACGGAACGCACACTGCAGTGATCACAATCTGGGACGTTGACCAGCACAGTGTAACTGACACGGTACTCATCAAGGTCTATGATGGCACCCCTCCTGAGATTAGCGGGCCGCCAGACACAACGGTTTTTGAGACCGGTGTGGGTCAGACACTAGAGTGGGTTGTCAGTGACCTTCATCCTGCCACGTACATGGTCACAGTGGATGATTTGACTGTGGCCTCCGGTTCGTGGTCCAGTGGTGTGCTGTCCATAAACGTTGACACTGTTGAATTGGGACTGCATGACGTTCTCATGACTGTGTACGACATAGATGGCAACGCGGCTCAGGACTATGTTCTGCTGCTGGTCGACTCGGACACCACCGCTCCAACTATCGACCACCCTGATGATGTAGTCATGATCAGTGGCACAATTGGGAACAAGGTGGTGTGGAACCCGAGCGATGATAACCCATCTCGCTTCAGTGTCATCTCCAATGATACCGCTGTTCTCTCTGGCCCGTGGCATGGAGGAAGAATCATGCTGAACCTTGACAGCCTGCCTGTCGGTAATCACACCTTCACTCTGACTGTCACTGATGGCGGTGCCAATTCTGTCAGCGATACCGTGACAGTGTCTGTCAGGTCTGCGGGCCCTGAGACAGTGCCTCCCCCATTCGACGTGGGTCTCCTTCTCATTATCGCTGGAATAGGGGCAGGTGCAGTTGTCGTTGTGGTGATTGTGTATACGCTCCGGAAACGGACCGCGGGGACATAGGTATCTGCAGTGAGCCATGCAGTGTTGATTCTGCCACTGCAAGGTGGTGGAATCTCAGACAGAGGTCCTTCCTGACCTCTGTCGCCTCCACAAGTTACACTGAGATACTGAACAGGTGTCTTGGGCGTTTCCGTACATCCACACAGGTACGCGTCCACGTATCACTCAGTACAAAACGACACGGGAGCCGACATGAGCACTAATGCGTGAAGAGGACAATCCGAGGAGACGTACCGCATGTGAGTCAAGTGCTTCTCGGCAAGAACGCTGGGACCTAGGTCAACTCGATAC
>JACAEL010000068.1 GCA_013388835.1 Candidatus Thorarchaeota archaeon
CTGGAGAAGATGGCGGCAGAAGAGTTCCAATCAGACTAGAAGTAGGGTTGAAACCCGTACTCAGTACGGTCCCTTCAGGCAGGCGCTCTAAGTTCCAATCAGACTAGAAGTAGGGTTGAAACTTGTGATCAGTCACATCGGGGGGAGAAAAAAGAATAAGTTCCAATCAGACTAGAAGTAGGGTTGAAACGCCATCCAGTCATCCAACTCACAACGAACGGTCCCGGGTTCCAATCAGACTAGAAGTAGGGTTGAAACGTCGGCGATCGCCCACGCGTGGTCGCGGAGATAGTCGCGTTCCAATCACACTAGAGGTAGGGTTGAAACGAGCAGGTATGACTGGAGCATCCCGCTAGAAGTGAGTGAGTTCCAATCAGACTAGAAGTAGCGTTAAGAGAGTTGTAGGGATACCACGATGCGCACATGACCAGTGGTTCAGGTGGGGCGAGAGGTGGAGGAAGAGGTGATGGGGAGGTAGCGGTCGGGACACCGTGATGAGTCTAGGAGTTGGGCTGGTGTGTGAGAGGCTCGACAGTGACGAGTGGCAGACCGGACTTGGTCATCTGACTGACAAGTGAGCGAGCGTTCTTCTTCAATGAGGTCTCGTAGAACAGATTGACGATGGAGATGGGTGCGAGCACAATGAGGGGTGCGGCGAACACCACTGTGACGGGTATGAAGTATACGAAGAGCGGGTACATGAGTTCAGGGTTTGCGGATATTGCCTGATACCAGTCGACCATCTGGACTCCGAGCAGCAGGTAGCCGATGACGGTGGATAGTCCCGCGAAGCCGCGCAGGTACTTTATGAAGAACTGGCCCACGCCCTCGATATCGGCGGTGACGCGGGAGCCTGTGGTCTTCTTCTCGGTGATGAGTCCGGCGTCCTCGAGGAGCCAGATTGGAGTGAATATGAGTAGTACAAAGGTGGCGACGAGTATTGAAATGAAGAGGACGGGCATGGCGGTCCTTATGGCGAAGTCATGCTCGCCGAGGGAGGTGAAGTTCTCGGTCACGAATACGAGTGACTGGACAGTGGGTGATGAGAGACTGAATGCGAATCCGAGAGCTGCGATGGCAGGTGTGAACAGTCGCCTGTGAGGAGAGATTCCTGCGTTGCCAGTCCTTCTCTGGATGTAGTAGTTTTGGTTTCCGCCCTTGGCGATTCTGTGGGCATACCAGAAGAGTCTGGCCAGAGGAGCGGAGAAGAGGACGACGACCACACCACAGACGAGTGCGATAACATAGGTCCAGACGAGGTCAATCATGATGTCGCCCGGCAATAGGCGGTAGACTCCCAGGGGGCTCTGAAAGGGGAACACACCAGAATAGGTGAAGAAGACAGCAAGCACAATCGTCACAGCGCCAATCAGGTTCACCACAACTGTGAATCTCCACGGGACCAGCGGACTGAATGAAGTATCCGGGGCCGAACTGCCGTCACCCATTTCAAGTGCACCTTCTAATCAGTTGTGCCAGAATGTGTATCCTGTTCCTCCAGACCCAGATATCAAGTTGTCGCGGACGGCCCGTCTGGAGCATGTTACAATCATGCTAGAAGCGGGGTCGAAACTTGGGAAAACTAAGGGGCCGACAGAACAAGACGGAGTCGGAGGTCGTTTCCTCTAGTCAAAGACCAGGACCAAACAGGACTCTCCACCGTTCAGAGACTGGTTCTGCTGGCCCACAGGACGTTCTGAGAGGCGGGCGTGGCTCACGCAGTATATATGCACCGTGGATGAAGACAGTATGTGTCCCACCGGGACTGTGATGAGCCGCAATGACGGAGACTACGTGGCCCGGGGGGACCTGTGGGAGACTCGGTTCACACAGAATGTATTCAAATAGGAACATACACTCGACTGAAGAGTAGCAGGGCCGAGACGGGCAGAGAGGACACAGACGTGGGCAGACCAGAACGCTTGTTGGTGACATTCCTCGGCACTGGCAACTACGATACTACTGAGTATTATCTGTACCCTAACCAGAGAAACCGCTTCGAAACCAATATGACCTGTGCAGCCATCGCACACTTGGCGCACCCGTTCGACAGGATTGTTGCAGTCACGACGGAGCAGAGCTGTACACGCTTGCCTCTGCTGAGAGAGAGCCTAGGGCAGGACGCTTCACATCTCAGTAGTCTTACCATTGGGGAGCCCAAGGAGGAGAAGGACCTGCTCGATTCCATACAGACTGTGGTCGATATTTTGAGGCCAACAGATGATAGTAGAGTAGATGTGACACTGGACATCACCCATGCTTTCCGTCACATGCCCCTTGTCTTCCTCACAGCTCTAAACTATCTCGACTGCTTCGGGAATGCAGTGCTCGCCCGAGTACTGTATGCGCAGTTCCAGAAGGGTATTCCCCAGACGCCCATAATCGATGTGACCCCATCTCTCACTCTAGTCAGATGGTCTCAGGCTATGAGGACATTTCTCGACACAGGGAGAATGGACCATCTTGTTGAGCTCGCTCAGCATTACAAGAAAGGACTGGAGTTCTCTGACGCCGGCGCAAGGAAACTGAGTGAACTGATCAAGTATCTTCGTGCCCTTGCGCATCCCATAGGTCATGCACTTCCCATCGAGATAGGACGGTGCGTCGCCTCCCTTCTCTCCCAGATACGTGAGGTCGCCGATGACGAGATCATCGCGCCGCTCTTTGCAGAAACGCTCCGCAAGATTGGGACTGAGCTGAGTCCTCTGCAAATTGAATACTCGTCCGCAAAGAGCGATGTACAGCTGACAGAGCAGGAACTTCGACGACAGCTCTCTGTTGTTGAGTGGTTCAAGGGGAGGAACCGAATCGGTGACGCGCTGTTGTTGCTGCGCGAATACATTGTAAATGTGATGCTTCTAGACATGAGCCCAAGAGAGTGGCTCGATTTGAAGGCGCGAAGCCAGGCGGAGTATAGACTCTCAGCACTGACACGACTCCGAAGCCTAGAGGAGCTTGAAGGACTCCTCAGTGAGGACCAACGAGTGCTGGCTGACAAGTGGAACAAGCTCACACAGCTGAGAAACAGATATGCACATGCGGGGTTTGGCGTCACCAGCGTTCAGGCATCGTCTGACAGAACTGAACTCGATGAGCTTCTGGACTACTGTCACCAGTTGCACCCGATTGACTTGAGACCTGAAGCGCAGCACCACCGACTTCTTGTCAGTCCCTTGGGACTTGCCAGAGGCGTGCTATTCTCTGCCATTCGCCTGACTGAGCCGGACCATGTGATCGTGATTGCGTCTTCTGAATCGTCACCAGCTGTTGATGATGTGATGGTTCACGCGAGCTTCGATAGAAATGGCGTGCAGGTCCTAGAACTGACGGACACATACATCGGGTTCGATGAGATCCCGCGCATCGTGGAAAGGTGCCGTCCAACGGTTGCATTGTCGGAAGAAGTTGTCTGTAATGTGACTGGAGGCACCACGCTCATGGGTGAGGTCTCAAGAGCTGTGGGGAATGAGGCCTCACGGCTTGGTGTGGACACGGTATTCGTGGCGCTCGTGGACCGACGCCCGGCAGAGGTCCAGAGAAGTAATCCCTATGTTGTTGGGCAGCGGGTGGAACTGAGTAGCCATCTCCACAGACATCCGACGGAAGCCTCCATCAACACCGCAGGAGGGTCTAGTCAGACAACAGAGGAGTGAGGCAGGCGTGTGGTTGGAAGTGTACGCTAACGCTAGCAAAGAAGACACAACGGAGAAGCAGGAATGACAGCGAACAACTCGTTCAGAATCACAC
Organism: Candidatus Thorarchaeota archaeon; assembly: GCA_013388835.1. Taxonomy (NCBI): domain Archaea; kingdom Promethearchaeati; phylum Candidatus Thorarchaeota; species Candidatus Thorarchaeota archaeon. The sequence continues at coordinate 3,748 of JACAEL010000068.1, forward strand.
TCAGGACTGTGACGCCACTCTATCTGGGCGGAGCAGAACGGCAACCGGAACTGAGAACACCATCGCTCAGGGGACTTCTAAGGTTCTGGTATCGTGCCATGGACCCGGACTTCCGGAAACATGAGAGCAGTATCTTCGGTTCTGGTGGGAAAGGAGGCGCAGGTGCCCTCTCGATAAGCTTTCCGGACGTGCCGTTGAAACCCAACCTCTATAACATTCAGACGGACGAAAAAGAGTCGCCTGGAATCAAGTATCTGGCTTATCCGTTCTATATGAAAGGAGGAGATAGGAAAGCCGTCAGGCCGGGTTCTCAATTCAGTGTGCTACACACCATACGACCCTGGGCCGACCGGGAGCTAAGTGATCTGACGAGGAAGGCAGTTGTTGCCGGCTGGTGGGCAATATGCAACCTCGGAGGAATCGGAAATCGGTCTCGAAGGGGGTTCGGCTCGGTCACGTGTGTCGGAGTCGAAACAGACTGGCCAGAAGCATCTGACACTGGTGTCAAGTTGACACCATCTTCCACCAAGGAATGGATAGACAGCCTGAAGAATGTCCTCTCGAAAGAGAGTGGGCTGTTCAAGCGAATCACTAGCGGTGAACACTCCTGCCTCATCCAGGGATCTTGGATACTTCTGCTAGCACAGGATAAACGCAAGGAGGGCTACAATCGGTGGCAGCAGGCATTGGAATACATTGGCCAGAAGTACCAAGAGTTTCGCAAGAACCGCAAACTCTCGGAGAATGCCGCACTGGGACTACCAATCGAGGACAGAGACGGCACTAAAGTGAGGGGTGTCAAGCATGAACGCAGCGCATCACCGCTCATAATCAACGTCGTCTGCATCGACGGCCACTACTACCCTGTCGTGACGCTTCTCAACTGCAGAGTGCTAGCGCCAGACGAACAGGTTCACTTGGTTGAGAAACACATGGAAAAGACCATCGCTAGACCGAGTGCCAACTTCGTGACTGCATTCCATGACCACGTCAAGGACGACTTGTTAAAGGGGGTCGAATTGTGAGCAACGAGTCACTCTACATCTCATTTGGACCAGTTCAGTCTTATGTGAGCGAGGCACGTACGACACGCGACCTGTGGGCAGGTTCATCATTGTTGGCATTGCTTGCGGAGAGTGCTCTGAGGGCAGCCGCCGGCGCCGGGGCCGAACCGGTATCTCCGTTATTGCCCTCGAGTTCTCCGGACTCGCCCTTGAGTGGACATGCCTCTGTTCCCAATGTCATGCAGCTGGATTGCAAGTCTTTGGACCCACAGACAGTAGCCTCAGTAATGATTGACAGGTGGAACTCACTATGGCGAGGAGTATGTGACGAAGCCCGTCAGCTATTGGAGCGGGCATCACCTCAGTTTAACAACTATGCAAGATCCATATGGGATAGGCAGCAGAACGGACTCTGGTACTGCGTCTGGGTGACAGGGGCATATGACAATCTAAGGGCTCGCAAGAGCATACGTCAGTTCAACACAAGTCCGGAGCAGGGTTGGAAGTGTTCAGTCTGCGGAAGTCGTCAGGCAATAGCATTGAACGAAGGCACTAGGAGAGATATGAAGGACTTTTGGCAGGGAATCAGTACAACACTGCCTAGTCGAGTGCGAGTCAGGGAGGAAGAGAGGCTGTGTGCAATCTGCTTCACGAAGAGGGCCCTCTCCGAGCTTGTCAGCAAGGGTAAACCCAAAGAACTGTCTCGTTTGCAGGCCGAATCATTCCCCTCGACGGTGGACTTCGCCGCAGTGACTTGGTTGAAGGAAGTTGTCCACTCACACGACACGGCAACCATTCATGCAGCCAAGAGAATGCTGGAGTCGCTTCGAGCATGCAAGGCAAACCGAGTGAAGGCACTGACCATATCACTTGGGTGGGGGGTTCTGGCGCCTGATCTGCAACACCTGCTAGACTTCAGCTCAGACTACTACTATTCGGCGAGCTATGCCACACGGCGCTTACAAGACCATGAGGATGCCGACAGAAAAACTCTGAGAAACTCTCAGAAAGCACTTCAAGAAGCGGCGAAGAAAGCGGGAATACTGGGCCCCTCCAGTTACTGCGCGGTACTACTCATGGATGGCGACAACATGGGGAAAATTCTCTCAGAGAATGAACGGCACAAGAGTGATATCAGCAAGGCACTGAACGACTTCGCTGACACAACTCATAGTATTGTCGAGTCTATGAGTGGACAGGTCGTATACGCGGGTGGAGACGATCTGCTCGCGTTCTTGCCTCTTGGCACCGTTCTTGACGCAGCACTCGAGCTGAGAATTGCATATGCTAGCGCCATGAGTAGCATCGGTTTCCAGAACATCCGACCAACGATAAGCGCTGGCATTACTCTCGCAAATACCACCGCGCCCCTCAGGCAGGTCGTCACTCATACGCATCACCTCCTTGATGATGTGGCCAAAGAGCACAGAGATGCTCAGACCAAGACGATGAAAGACGCTTTTGCAGTTCAGGTCTGGAATCGTTCAGGACCGGGCATTCGGCTGGTAAGGAGATGGGACTCCACAGGAAACATCTCCTGCATAAAGACATTGAGAGGACTGATTGATGCAGCCCAAGGTAGGAGTGCACCGCCACTAACAAGCGGGTTTCTCTACAAGACTTCAGAACTCTTTGAGGAGTTTGGCGGCGGTACTGGAGTCATTGAGAGTCTCCTCTTTGCTGAGTATTTCGCGTCACGGACGGAAGGCGTGAAGAAGCTCAAAGAGACAGAACAGGGTAGGGCAGCCGTCCGCGAACTCATAGACCGCCTTCTGAAAGCATCAAGGAGAGAGGATCTAACGAATCAAGAGTACGACAAGAACACGCCACTCATGATAAGGTTCATGGCAAGCGGAGGTGTCAACGAATGACACTCAGTGTATTAGTAGAGCCCACGGACCCACTGTTCTTCAGGAGTTCGATTCCCTTTGACGCGGGTGAAACCACCTACACTGCAAGCATCTTTCCACCGAGCGCCTCATCGGGCTATGGTCTTTCCAGGGCATTTGTACTCGAGCATCTTTGTAAGAATATCAGGAAGTACGTCCAATCAGGATGTGACAATTGCCCGAGCGCGGCCGGGTGCCATGCCAGAGAGGTGGTTGGAAACCCGTCGAAGCGTGACGGGAGTCTGCGGACAAAAGGGCCGTACATCATGCACGACAATCAATGTCGGTATCCAGTGCCCATGGACTTGACTCAGAAGGGCGAGGAAAGGGGGCTCCTGCCGGGTTTGGTGACAGACAAGCCAATACGGACAGACCTGGGGATGACACGGCTTCCGACTGCTGAGGATGGGCGATTATTCAGGGACTGGGGTCACACACACACCATATCAGAAGCAAGCCTATCAAAGTACCTGTCAGGTGAGCCTGTTGACAGAAACGACCTAGTCCCTGTCACTTGTGACCCACTCCTCACACCAGAGTGGGACTGGAAGAAGACACCACATCATGCCGTCTATGAGAGAAGGACGGGCATAGCTAGGGATCTCAGAACGCGGGCAACCCGGGAAGGACATCTCTACCATATTGTCTTGGCACGTATGCGTGAGAACGCACAACTAATGATAACCTTGGATGGACTGAATGAACAAGAGGCACGCATGAAAGAGAGTCTTCTTCTCAGCTTTGGTGGAGAGAACAGACTCGCCAAGGTGAAACCCGTAGACCACGGGTCGAAGATAGCAACACCTAAAGGGGATGTGATATCATCCTCAGGCAGATTCAAGCTGGTGTTGCTTCAGCATGCGGACTTTGATGGTTCGTGGTTGCCTCCGGGTTTCAAGCCACAAGAGAATGAGGGCATAACCACTTGGACCGGAACTCTAAACGGGCTTGAACTCCGGCTCATTACTGCCAGGACTGGAAAGGCGGTTCAGGTAGGAGGATGGGATATGACCGGAAAGAGACCTAGAGAACTTAGGACACTCGTTCCGGCAGGAAGCGTGTACTACTTTGAGTCAGGCTCCAGCAAGGCTCAGGAGATAGTGCAGGCGCTTCATGACAGATGCGTCGGACTCGACACCCAGATTGGACTGGGACATGCAGTCATAGGAGTGTGGTAGCTATGAATAGAATTGGTGCACTGTTGGGATTGATTGCTGAAACACCCGTTCACTGCGGAACGGGACAGAGTATCGGTGGAATAGACTTGCCAGTCCAAAGAGAAGGTCACACAGGTCTGCCCACCATTCCGGGCTCAAGCTTGAAGGGAGCCCTCAGAGAGAACTGCGCGGCAGAAGATGCTAAGGTGCTATACGGCTCAGAACTTGGCACGGATGAGCACTTCGCTGGCGCCCTGACACTGACTGACTGTCGGCTCATGGCACTCCCTGTGAGATGCTCCTCGAGGCTTTTCGTGTGGGTCACATCAGCGTACATGATTCACCGATTGGAACGAGACCTCAGCATGATTGGCATCAAACTCGGGGCCAGCATCGAAGACCTCGATAGCAATACCGTGTTTGCCACCATAGAGTCAACTCTCACAGGTAAGACTCTTCTCGAGGATGTGCTCTTGGACGTGAAGAAGGACGGTCGTGTGTCCCGCCTAGCAAGCGTCATGTCGCAGCTTGTATGCAAGACGGAAGTGCATGGCAACCTGATGGCCAAACTACTCAAGGACCTGGTTGTTGTCAGCGACAGCACAATGTCGCATCTCTCTCGCTTTGCAACCATCATTACTGCAAGAAATCAGCTGGAAGACAGGACAAAGCGGAGCAACAACCTATGGTATGCTGAGGCGGTTCCAACCGACTCCCTGTTCTATAGCATCGTGATGGCAGGAGCCAGTCGGGACGAGAGCAAGAAGGAACCGAAAGATGTCATGGGACTCTTCAGTCAGGCCATCTCAAAGGGGTATGTTCAACTCGGCGGCAATGAAACAATCGGTGCTGGCTGGATGTCTGCAAAGCTGTTGCAGGAGCAGGACCTCTCAATCATAGCGAAGAGCGGAGTGTGATTGCACTGTGACAGACCTTGATCGCATGGAAGGTGAGTACGCTCTTGAACGCGTGACATTCGCAAACAGCAAGGATTTCCGTGACCGATATCAGACCCTCGCCAGGAGTGTTCCGTCGATGGTGCTAACAAGTGGACTCGGTCAGGCGCTAGCGTTCTTGCTTGCTGATGCCAAGCAAGCACCGAAGGATGTAGACCGCAACAGCGCACCGGGATGCCTCTTCGTGGACATATCCGAGTGGCTCACGAAGAAGATTGGAGTGTATTCCAAGGACAAGGACCTGATGACGAGCATTCTGCAGGGAACGAAGGAGCAGTACTTGGCCGCACAGGACTACACACTGAGACTGTTGCAGTGGTTGAAGAGGCTCTCTGAGGCAATTATTCCAAAGAAGGAGGAAGGCTCCGGGTGACCTACAAGAACAAACCACCACCGAAGAAAGACACTCCCAAGCCTCAATCCCAGCCAAAGAAGGACACTTCCGGGACGACAATCCCGTTCTACCAGTCAGATGTAGGTAGTATGCTCGGGAAGGACTCCAACCCGAGCCTTGTGTTCGATAGGTTTCCTGACTTCTGGACCCGTGGCGACTACCAGAGTACACCCACCCTCGAATTCCTCAAACGGATTGTGAGGCTTGTGAGCGAGAACAGAGAGATTGACAGTATGCTCCAACACACTAACGAACGAAGGAGGCGGCTAGTTTCTGCGATGGGGGGCAGGTCGTTTTGCCTGAAGACCCAGTGGAGGTTTGTCACAGGATTGGGACTGCCTCATCCAAGTGAGATTGGTTTTCGCTGGAACCCGCATCTCTCTGTACCGGTGATTCCGGGGTCTTCAATCAAAGGCGCACTGCGTTCGTGGATGCGCGACTTCGAGAATAGACCAGAGGCAGCTGATACGCTTCTGGGCAAGGATGGCGTCGGACAAGTCACAATACTTGATGCACTACCCAGCAGAAAACCCAAGATGGAGGTGGACATCATCAACCCGCACTACGCCGAGTACTACTCAGATCCCGAAAAGGCGATTCCGGGGGACTATTACTCTCCGATTCCAGTGTTCTTCTTGGCGACCGCTCCAGAGACAGAGTTCTTGTTTCACATCATGCCCGTGACTGGCTATGCACCTAGTCTTGATGATGTGGAGAGAGAGATGCGCGATGCGTTCAGGTCCATCGGACTTGGAGCGAAAGGCAACAGTGGCTATGGCAGATTCATCTAGTCAGTGACCGCACGACTCGAACAGCAGCAGTCCCAGAAAAGACAGCATAGGACTGCCGCATCTCCATTCAGACCATAGGCTGGGGTGCGATTCTCTTGATAGTGCGGGAAACCTTGTCATCAACTCGAATAGACCAACCACTGACAATTCTAAGGAGGAAGGAATACCATGACCCGGAGCATCCTGGAATCAAACTGCAGGCGCGGTGATTCAATATGAGAGAAGGAGTATGGTTCACGACGATTGGCACGAGCCCACACGCAATCAGCAACGGCATTCTGGCCGCGTATCTGGCAGGCGAGTGGTGCCCGACACATGTTGTCTGTTTCTCCCTGATGCCACCTGAAGACCTTGTTGACGAAAGGGTGAAGATGAATCTTGACAACTCGTTCGACGCATTCAAGTCGTGGCTCAAACGATTCAAGGAGGTCTTGAACAGAGATGTGGAGCTGATACCCATCAGTTGTGACGAGGACAACTATGAGGGCTATCGCAAAGATCTCAGGGGAATGTTGGAGCATTATCATGACAAGCCCAAGGCGATGGACATTACGCCCGGCCGGAAGTTTGCCTCGGCCATCATGATGCAGGAGGGGATAAGGGCTGGCGCCGATGCGATCTTCTATCTGCATCTTCTCGATGAAGCATACCAGCAGCAACCTCTGCTCAACATCCCAGCGGTATACCAGAGACTTGTGGACCTGAAGAGGGAAGTACAGTGACTCATACGGTATTGAAACTGGACCAGCTGATGGCTTTCCTGAACTGGCTATACATGCAGCGCGAGGAGGTGTTTGAGTTGGAGGTGCCCTATCTTAAGAAGCCAGTCCTAAAGGTCGAGATCCCATCAGACTCCCAGCGCGGGAGAGTTCACTCAATCATTACGCAGAGTGACTTTGGAGACCTGACGCCTGGCTCATCACTCAAGTACGACGACATCCTCACATGTCTGTTGGCATCGGGTGTGGTTCAGCCTGTCAACTGGTCAGAGGCCACGCAGGAGATAGAGGGATTTGTCAGGAGGGACCTAACTGGAGGCGAGCGGTTCGGTCTCATTGCATTTGACACAAACGCGCTCATGTTTAGGTGTTATTCGCTCTTTGAGAGACACACACGCACAGGTCAGTCTAGGATGCGCTCGCCCACCTATGGCTACTTGCTTTCCAGCGGAGTGCAGCGCGAGCTGGCTCCGCTTGAGTTCAAGTACAAGCAAGAGGACATATCCAAGATGAAAGACCAGTATCAGTGCGCTTGGTTTGACTTTCGCGACTACTTGAACCAACCGGGAGATAACCAGAGAAGGTTCTGGCTTGGCAGAGTGGAAGCTGCCAACATGCAAGGCTCGAAGAATTGCGTGAAGTGTGAGTCAGAGCTCCCGACCTCACCCAAGGAGAAGGGAGGCGACAAGGACTTGGTCATTATCGATTCCCTTGTCAATCACAGCAAAAGACAGAACGTGGATGCCATGGTGATCAGTTACGACGACCAGTTCGTTGCCACCGCACACCAGCTTGGTCTCAGAGGGATTCGGCTTGACAGACCCGCGACCGGAAGTTTGGAACACAGCACATACGAGACCGAATGGACTGCAATACGCGACTTGATCTATGTATTCTCCGTGTTGTTTGGAGCTGTGAGAGCAGCATGGCAGCAGGATGAATGGACACTCTTCCAAGGCATATGGCCAGGCAAGAAGGAGGAGAATTGGATGGCCGAGGAGGTATCGGTCAGCACTGATGACCCGCGACTCTCAGACATACTGATGATGGCGAGGAGACTCGCATGACCACCCCTACGCCATTTTCCAGCACAGGGCTAGTGGTTCCGTTCAGACCAGAGGTGGCAGGAAGCAGTGAGAGGAGTGTAGCGGTCGGGACACCGGGATGTGTCTAGGAGTTTGGCCAAGGTGTAAGAGGCTGGACAGTGGCGAGTGGCAGACAGGACTTGGTCATTTGGCTGACAAGTGAGCGAGCGTTTTTCTCCAACGAGATTGTAGAAGACATTGGCACACGCCTTCTCAATGAGAGGCAGCTCCTTATGCGGAAGCGGCACTCATGCACCAGATGACACAGATAGCAGTAAAATATGATAGAGGAACCATAGTTGTCACCGGCATAGAGAGGGTTCCCTTTGGCAGCTGGGATGCGAGGAGCAAGTGCTTCAGGGCGGAGGGCATGCGCTATCAGGAGATAGTTGACTACCTCAAGCGTAGGGGAGTTGTGTACAGCGATGGGGTGCTCGACGTCCCTGAGGTGCCTACCATGAGGGCAGACATCAAGCTTAGAGACTATCAACAACAGGCCCTCGAAGCGTGGGAGGAGTTGAGGCGGGGTGTTGTAGAGCTGCCGACCGGGTCTGGCAAGAGCTTTGTGGCGCTCAGGGCGATAGCCGACCTAGCGGTCCCGACTCTGATAGTGGTGCCCACAATAGACCTGATGAACCAGTGGAAAAGGTGGGGGGGAGAACACCTTGGTGTAGAGGCGGGCATGGTCGGCGGTGGCGAGCACTCGGTGATGCCGATAACGATTGCCACCTATGACTCAGCTGCCATCCATGCAGAACACCTGGGCAACCGCTTCTTGCTTCTTGTGTTCGACGAGGTACACCACCTGCCGGCCCCATCGTTCCAGCAGATAGCAGAGATGTTCGTCGCACCTTACCGACTGGGACTGACAGCGACCTACGAACGTGAGGACGGTGCGCATCTGGAGTTACCGCGGCTCATTGGAGGGCTAGTGTATCGCCGGGCGGCAGACGACCTTGCAGGCAAGCATCTCTCACCATATGTTCACGAGCGAGTCCTGATTGACCTGTTGCCGGCGGAGAGAGAGACCTATGACAGGGAGTGGAACACATTCAAAGCCTATGTGAGGTCCAGTGGCATGAGCATGCGTGGCGTGGCGGACTTCAAGCGATTCATCATGCGCACGGGCACTGACCCCGCTGCACGGAAAGCGCTCATTGCAAGGAACAGGGCCATTGACACGGCACTCAACTCGGAGGCCAAGATGCAGGTCCTTGTAGACCTGCTCGAGACCTACCCGGAGGAGAAGACCATGCTGTTCACACGCCATAACGACCTGGTGTATAGGATCAGTTCCCGGTTCCTCATCCCGGCGATAACTCACCAGACGGACAAGGAGGAACGGAATCGGATACTCGACCGCTTTCGGTCCGGTCAGTACAGGGTGATTGTGACGAGCCAAGTCCTTGATGAGGGGATTGACGTACCCGACGCCTCAATAGCGGTCATCATCAGTGGCACGGGGAGCTCACGGGAGTACGTCCAGCGCTTGGGACGCATACTGCGCAAGCGGGAGGGGAAGACTGCGAGGATCTTCGAGCTTGTGTCCAAGGACACGCTGGAGTCAAGGATGAGTTCAAGAAGACACAGGTGATGTGAAGAGGCACCATGCTTCCGACAAGTCTCCTTCTGGTGAGGCGTTCGGCAGACCGTATCCAGCCCCTGTTTCTGGAGACCACAGCGGAGACCAGTGAGTTGGCGGAGCAGGTGAAAAAGGTCTTCGCCAGTAGCATAGGGAAGAGCAAGAGAGACATAAGAGAGCATCTTCACAGGCTGGAAGAGGACACAGACTGGGACTTTCGGGTCGTTCGGGGTCTGGGCTCAGTGTTCGAGCGCAGGTGCGTGTTTGAACAGGTCGCACCTGTAAGTCCTATGACCGCCAGAGAGACGGTCTTCATGACCTCTGCATCGCAAGGACTTCCCACGAACAGTGAGGCGCGCGCAATGGTTCTTCAACGGGCCGCGCAGGCGCTTCATGTCACGGTGGAGGACCTTGAGAGCAGTCTGTACGCCGATCTGGATGACAACTTGTACCTCAGCGCCGTCAACGCGCTGCCCGCGACCAGACTGATTGGCGACTACAATGTGAGTCTTCTTCAGACGCTGCTGTTCAGAGCCTCACGCCTCGACCTGACGACCGACAACTGGAAGGGCGTCTTCCGGGCGCTTCGCGGTCTCGGTCTGATGTACACTGCCACGAGGAGGGATGATGCATACTCTGTGACTGTGGAGGGGCCTCTATCTGTGGTCAGGCAGACCACTAGATATGGGGCAAGGTTTGCCCGACTGGTCCCAAGTGTCATCGCCTCGGAGAAGTGGTCAATCGAGGCGGAGATCTCTGATGGACCAAGGGGAGGCCGCACACGGCATCTCAGACTTGACAGTCAGACGCACGGTCAGTACCTGCCCAGAGACATATCGGACCATGTCGAGTCATTTGACAGTGATGTGGAGCAGGACTTTGCGAACAGGTTCAGGAGGCTGGACACTGGCTGGGAGCTGGTTCGGGAGCCCGGCCCACTGCAGGCGGGCGAAGCGGTCATGCTTCCTGACTTCGTCTTCCGAAGACACGGTGTGGAGGTCTATCTTGAGATTGTGGGTTTCTGGACGCCGGAGTACCTGGCCCGCAAGTGGGAGAAAGTGAGGCATCTGGAGGGAGTGGACATCATTCTTGCAGTCGACGAGGCAAACATCTGCGACGAGCTCGCCAGCCTTCCCCAGCATGTCAGTGTCGTGCTCTACAAGAGGGAGGTGCCGCTCGCTCCGGTCCTAGCACGCCTTCGAGAGAGGGACGAGCAGATCAGGAGAGAGCATACATCACGACTCTCAGCCATACCCATAGAGATTCGAGTCCCATCGATAACTGTGGACGCTCTGGCAAGAGAACTGGATGTGGACCCCGATGCCCTTCGCGAACACCTTCGGGGCAAGGAACTGGCAGACCATGTGCTGGCTGTGGATACTATAGTGGCAAAGAGTGTCCTGAGCTGTGTGTCTGCAAAGATGACTGAGCGTATGAGGAGAGGACCACTGACCGTGGCGGATGCGTTCGAACTCGTCAAGGAATGTGGAGGGGTGAGTCCCGAGAGAATACTCAATCACCTCGGCTACATCGCGGACTGGTCCAGCCTAGACATGAGTGAGGCGCTCATCGTGAAGGTAGACCAGTGAGTGTGTGACTTAGCCGTGCCCACATTGGAATTGGAAGATGCTCTCAGAGTAGCGTGACGCCGGACCCCCATAGGACCTGTGATGCATCGTTGGCTGAGTCTCAGACGACATCCAGCGCAGGTGCTCCATTACACTATCGACCGCTTCGAAAGACCAGCGAGTCTCACTGACGGTGCTAAGCATCTCTTCTGATGAGTTCTTTACGAAACAGATATTTATGGACCCGCATGGTGGGAGCATGTAAGACCTATGAGAGATGTTCTTGGCCAGGCGAGAGCCGTGTGGAATTCAGCCAATGAGGTGGACGCGTCATTGGTCTCCGAGTGGCCGGACTCCATACTTGGTCGGCACCGTCTTTTCAGTATAGGGGAAGTATAGGTTGTCAAGACGACTACGGAAGGAGAGAAAGATTGTCAAGTTCGAGCCAGTGTCGGTCAGAGAGCTGCTCACTAACATGAAGACCTACTCAGACCTCATGCTGGACCTCTCCTACTCAGCACTCCTGTTCTCGGATGAGGAACTGATAGAGTGGGTCATGGAGCTAGAGGAACAGGTGGACAGGTTCGGGTATCAGCTGCTGATGACACTGTCTCTTGCTGTTCGCGACAAGGACGATGCAGAGGCTGCGGTCGGGCTGTTTCGCGTCGCATCATCGGCCAACAGGATCTCTGATGCGGCAGCTGACATAGCAGAGCTGGTACACAAGGGCAGGCCTGTCGACCCTCTCATCAAGGGCGTGTTCAACTACGTCGAGGAGCATCTTGTCAGGGCAAAGGTGGCACCGGAGTCGGTCCTGCAGTGTCGCACGATTGACTACGTGTGGGAAGAGCTGGGTGCCAACGTAGACGTCATTGCACTCAGAAGGGGAACTGAGTGGACAGTCAATCCGAGAGCAGACATCACGATATGCCCGGGAGACATCGTCTTCGTGAGAGGCTCAGACAAAGAGACCTCGATGTTCTTGGAGATTGCAACAGGTGGTCCCACCCTTCCGTCAACTTACAGTGGAGAGAAGCCTGAGACAGGCCTCGCGAGAGCGCTGCTAGAACTGAAGGAGAGGTCTGAGTTCATGATATCTCTTGCATATGCCTCGGTCACGTATCAGGACTCGGAACTGGCCCAAGAGGTCGAAGAGCTCGAGCAGAGAGTCGACGAGGACTGTGACAGAGTCTTGAAAGAGGTCATGTCACTTCCTGATGTCGATATCAACCGCAAGTGGGGGCTTGTGGGAGTGGTGTTTGCAGCGGAAGAGATAGCTGATGCGGCATGGGAGATGGCACAGGTTCAGCTCAGAGGACTGCCAACACACGAGATCATGACGTCAGTGATGCGAGATGCTGAGGACATTGTGGCAAGACTAGTAGTCGAGCCAGGGTCGGTACTTGACGGAAAGACACTTGACGAACTCGCCCTCGATGACACACATGGTATCTACGTCCAGTCCGTAAAGAGAGAGGGCATGTGGTTCCACAGACCGCGGGGTGAGATGCTTTTGAAGGCTGGGGACATTCTCGTCGTAGACGGGTATAAGAGAGGACTTGAAGAGTTACGAGCAATAATGGGCGGCGCACAGAACGAGTAGAGAGGCAATACACGGACCACGACCGGGCCCGGAGGCCTCACGAACGCTGGTAGTCAGCGGGAGTCAGACTGCCTACAACCAGACTAGGAGGGTCGCGGCAAACAGGGACAGTGAGGTGACTGCATCAGCAAATGTGCTCTCAACTGGTATCACGAAGTTATCCGGGTCCCAACCCCTTCGAAACGTCCCGAGTGCCATCAGGAGAGAAATGACGACCCCTATACCGACTGCCATTAGATTCGTCAATGAGATTCGCATGATCAAGACTGACAAAGAGGTCCCAGTGTTCAATCCAACAGCGGAGAAGGAGATGAGAGCATAGGCGACGAATAGTGTAAGTGATGCACTCCATGTGCCTGCTATCTCTGACAGCTGGTCCTTGAACAGTCTCAGCGACGAGTGCGCTGTGCCCAAGTTTAGCTTCGTGGTCGCGGTGGAGCCGACCACCGACCCAACATCACCAACAGTATCGATTATGGCGGGATATATCATGTAGATGGCGGGCTCATTTGTGATGACCGTTCCAATGCGGTCCAGTGTTGAGCCGGAGATGTTGACAAAGAATGCGATGAGTGGCAGTACCATGAGGCTTTCGCGAAGCGTGGTGATCATGTCTGGTTCATCACGGTCAATCCATAAGAGTACCACACAGGACAGCACGAACAGCACGGAGATGACAGTGAATACACCGAGGGACCATGAGAACCTCAGTGCAGACACTACGAGAATGTACGTCATCGTCACAAGAATGTCGGCGACAGTGGAGATGATGGGATAGGTGGAGACGTCGGGGTCCGCGCCCCGCTTCATCGACTCAATGGAGACAAGTGCAGTGGCGGGTGACACGAATAGCACCGATATGGCAAGTGTCGTCAGAATCGCGAGCAGCATATAGAGAAGGTCTATCATGGTGAGTTCTGCGAATAGCACACCGAATGCGCACCCGAACGCCCACAGCACCAGACCCATTATGAGCGAGAGGACGGTTGTCGAGTCGTAGAGGATCCAGAGATGCTTTGTGTTGCCCCTCATCGAAGGCCGGATTGTACCGATATGAAGGGCTGTAGATATCCGCCCGGAGAAGAGCCCGCCGATTGCACCCCTGACACTGATTATGGAGGGGAACAGCAGAACGCCCCAGCGTACAGAGGCCATGACATCAAGAGATGTGGCGAGCATGATGCCGGCTACAAGACCACCGAAGTTGAACGACAGTGAGGCCAGTGAACTAGCATACGAGCCTGCAACCTTCCGTACTGCCCTCATCCGACCCATCGTCATCACATCCCATCTCTGTCGTTCACCTCACAATACATAGCTCGTTTATGTGATAGAGATCTACAACCGAAACAGCAACGCGGTTCGGACCTACACATGTGCTGGGCAGACAGGACGACGGCTGCTCAAGTCATCGTTCTGATATCCGACACAGCTGGGATGACACGGGATGCAACCCGATGCCGAGTGCCATGTCGTGCATCCGTCGCGCCTTGCGCGCCGCATATATGTCTATCTGTATTGGGCAGTACCTTGGCAGACGGTTCATGTCGTACAGACAGTGTCAGCATGTTGGACCGCAGCACAGACTTCATCATGTCTTGGGCACAGGTTCGGTGTCGGTGTCAGCCTCATAGCGCACCGGACGAACACGCCATAATGTCGTCGGAGGTCTTGCAGACATAGTCTAGGCTGTTCCGCGACCGTCTGGCGTTTTCCTGTGACTCTCGCGACAGCCTCAGTGACTAAGAGGGCTTCTTGAGTGACTCCTTGAACCGACTCGGCTTGTAGTCGGGGAGTGCTGTATACTTGCCGTTCTCGTAGTGGAGAATCCTAAAGTGACGCGTACTACCAATAAGACTCGCAATCATGAATGCTACCACTGTGGGACATGACAGAGCAACGTAGACATCGCGCCGCCCTACTAACGCCGTTACTCTCAAGACGACTGCTGCAATCTCCTCTGCGGTCTGCGGGAAGTTCTCTGGTGGCATCTGGCTGGGCTTGCCAATCTCCGCGAGGAGAAAGTAGCCTTGTGCTTGAAGCTCACTTCCCGTGGGACGAGACAGACTGATTCCGATTGCCACCGGACGGCCCTGTTGTATGACTAGACTTGGTCTCTTGCGTCGCTCACTAAGATGGTCTACTATTTCAGATGGGGCGTAGACAGGCTGACCATTAATGGTTGTCCACTTGTACGACAGTTCCACTTGTTCGTTCATATTCTGCAGCGTGAGTGTTTTGTCCAATGTAATAAATGAGTCGTACGATTGGCCGCGCGAAACCTGATGTGACGAAAGGAACGTCCGTATGCTGGCGACAGTACCGTTCATTTTCAGTTGGACAGAGTTGGACACAGGAGTCTTGTCACTCCCAGGAAGCGGCACTGGGGTCACGTCTCGGGGTCTCATGAGGTGTCGAGCTGACCTTGAGCTCTCCGTTCCTGCACGGAGGTATATATGCACCATGCAGCGATGTCCAAGATCGTCCAACTTCTGGGCAGCTGCTGCTCACCCATGACACAATAACTCTAATCAGTCAGTTTGTGTGACTGCTTTTGCGGGCACGGAACATGGCTGAAGCGGTGATTATGTCCGTCGTCGCGGGCACTCTCGTACAGGTAGTCACAAGACACCGGGAGGTGAGCGAGTTCCTTGACAAGCACATCCGGAAGAAGATGCCCTTGAAACTGAACAAGGACCCAGACGACAGACCCCCTGCAATTGTGCTGAGCATGAGCCGGAGTGCACAGCACGACGTGAACATCTCCGGATACTGTGTCATCGCCGAAGTGGGAGCAGTCAGAGAACTGTCGCCCAAAGAGATGACGAGCTGGGCAGAACAGGCCGCATCTGTGATTGAGAAGCTTAACAGGAGCGGCATCATCCAGCATAGACCTCTGACTCTCGCGTTCGCATGCCCTGTTGCAGTGGCGTTCGTAGTAGGTACACTTCTGGGGCACGGCACTGATTACAGGACACTGCACTGGACGGGCACCGGATACGTTCCTCTGGACCTTCCCGACATGGACCGATTTCGACGAGCCCTCTAGTCAGACTGGCGCACACCACAAGTGTAGCGAGTCAATCAACCAGCTTCAAGTTTCGACTGTCAATAGCACGGAGTTGTCAGGCACATCCGAAACTGCGAACACCGACTGACGGTCACATTGCAATGGGCGGCTTGGCACATCTCCGCTGTTCTTGTACGAGACGTCAATAGACAGACACGGCAGACAATGTCTTGAACTCGAGTCCTTTCATCTTATATGATATCGCGCGGAAGCGGTATGAGCGAGTCTAATGCTGTTTGCGAATTGCTTCCTTGCAACTGTAGCATGAGCTAGTCCCAAGTTCGGATGACAGATGAGTCCTCTGTGCATGTCTGCGGGACAAGCGGACCGTGCAGACAGGGAGGTAAGGAGGAGTGAGCTGACACTTCAGACGCTCATTTCCACTTCGGTAGATGCTCAATGACCACGAGGCAAGCAGGAGAAGTAGACGAGGACAGGCCAACCCAGCCGAGGCCGGAGAGGGCCTGTGCCTCAAGAGCGGCCTGTGTGCATGGCCGCTCCAGTGGTGCTGAGACTAGATCAGTTGGCTGGCCTGTATGAGACCGTAGCCGAAGCTTGCGTCCCAACCAGACGTGCCTAGATCAAGTGCGGTGCTGTGCAGGTAACCACGGATAGTGGATGTACCAGTGTCACTGAATGTGCCCACTGGCATCTTGCCCTTGACTGCAATTATCAGAGCTACAAGCCCAGCAACGTGAGGACAGGCCATCGACGTTCCGGAGAGCGTCTTGTATATGCCGCCCTTGTAGGTGCTGTAGATGCTGACACCGGGGGCTGCAACCTCCACGTACGGGCCCGAGTTCGAGAATGAGGCAATCGCATCATTCATGTCCGTCGCGCCAACCGCAATCACCTCTGGGTATGCTGCAGGATAGGAGATCTCTGTTGTGGAGGGATTCCCATCTCCGGAGTTACCGGCTGCTGCAACGATCACAATGCCCATGTTGTAGGCGTGGATGATTGCGTTGTGTAGCTCAGCACTGTCCGACGTGCCTCCTAGGCTCATGCTAATCACATCAGCGTCGTCAGCAGTGCCTTCCTTACCATCGGGACCTTTGCATGCAGCGTAGACGCCTTCTGCAATGTCGGTGAAGGTGCCCGAGCCGCTGGGACCTAGGACCTTTATTGCATAGAGGTCAACGTTGGAATAGACACCAACAACACCCATAGCATTCCGAATGGCTCCAGCAATTCCTGCACAGTGAGTTCCATGTCCGTTTCCGTCGTCAGCTGTTCTGCCACGGACGGCATCGTAACCCCAGACTATGTTTGCCATGAGGTCGGGATGATCGAGGTCAATTCCGGTGTCGACGATGGCTAGGTCGACATCCGCTGTCGGGATGTAACCATCATAGACGCCATTGAAAATGCGTTCGATACCCCACTGGGTCTCAGCATCCGAGTCATTCCATACGTACATGGCGGAAGCTGTGTTGCGACCGTCGAAGCCGGTCTGCGCGTAGGCGACAACTGTCGTGGCCATGGAGAATGTGGTCAGCATGATTGCAAGAACAACCAATGCCGAGAACTTCTTACTCATTGTGTTCACCTTTTCGCCGGATTGGAAATCACAGCGCGTATGGCGATTACAAACGTGCTAATAAGCGTTGGGTAGATTTGATACTACTGTACAATCTAGTACATAATTCATGCACAGGTCAATTGTAAAGTCTGTGGCCGCAGCATTAATATATCATTCATGGATGGTGTGACGTGACCAGACATGCGGATTGACAATACCGCCCCAACCCTGATGGTGCTTGCCTTCTTGATTCTAGCCGCCTCGTCTGTGGTGTTGCCGGTTGCAGCTGCGAAGACTGTTCAGTACACTGAACCGACGCCAATTGTGCTAGTCATTACCGGTGCCACATACGCTGACGCTGATGGAGACCTGCTTGAAGACGATGTGATTGGATGGTTCGACATACAGCTCAGTGGCTCTCAGAGATACACGATGGATCTCCGCATATCGTTGAAGCTTCCATCAGGAACCGAGTATGCGTATCTCTACTTTGTGAGTACACGGCTTCAGACGCTGCACTGCACGATGTACTTCTACAACCATGCGACAGAGACGGGCTACTATGTGTTCTCGGCCGAAGCGTTGCTGTACAGTTCGGGTGGCTACTACGACGTGGCTGAGTACACGTTTGACCCACCGGGAGGGTCGGGAAATGCCGATCCATGTGGACTGCTCGTGGTTGCCTGAGAAGTGCGCAGAGACGTATGATTCAGGGGACTTGATTCACCTCAGAAGCATGGGGGAGTAGGAAGTGGTCCTATCGGATACAGACCTCAAGCTCCTACATCTGTTGGAGACAAGCCCGACAATCTCAGTGAGGGAGCTTGCTCATAGGGCAGGCATCAGCTGGATTACGGCCGACAGACACCTGAGAGAGCTGAGGGAGAACGGGGTCATTTCTGACTCTGTAGCGGTCTTTGGACCGTCAAGGCTCGGTCTCGACAGGCTCTCGGTGCTTCTCAAGGCGGGCAGGGAGTCACAAGTGAGACAGCTCGAGTCTGCTTGTGACGCCCATCCATACACACACTACAGGTCGCGGGTCTACGGACCATACGCTGGGCTGTTCGCCCAGTTTGACATTCCGCACGAAGGCGTGGCCATGCTGAAGCGGTTTCTCACAGAACTGCAGGATGGTGGTGTCTGCGAGAGGGTCACATATCTCAGGAGCATGGACTACCGAAGGTCGACGAAGACCAACCCTGAGCTGTTCGACCCCACGACTCTCTCGTGGACGTATAGTTGGGACAAGTGGGAGAGAGACATCACTGCTGCACGGACCGAACTGCCACAGGGCTCACCGAGGAGAAGACTGCATGAACTCGGGCTCACAAGGGTAGATCTTAGCCTTCTGGAGGAACTGACAAAGAACGCCAGTGTCAGCCAGAGCGTACTTGAGAAGAAGTACGGGCTGTCTCAGAGCACCGTGAGTCGCAAGCTGATATTCCTTAGAGAGAATGTCATCGAGTCGGTTCGGGCTCAGATTGACAGGTCACGTTTTGACATAACGTCCACGAAGCTATTCTACAGCCCCCGAGTCCCAGATGATGATAGAGCAAAGGTCTACAATGCCTTCTCAGCTCCGTCTGCCCCACCGTTCCCTCTGTCCATAGACCTGCTAGAGGGTGGCGGCGTGATTCTGTGGGGCAGGATGCCGCCCTCGTACGAACATGGTCTGTTCTATCTGCTCTGGTCAAGATTACCAGAGATTCAGGTTTTCACAATGGACACTGTTGGAAGCCACAGCAGAATGTACTGGTTCTATCCGGACAATGTCGACTTCGAGCGCAACACATGGAAGTACGACGAAGACTGGATGTTCAAGAAACCTCTGAGTGAACTTCAGCAAGGCATGGCCTGACTACGGTGCCACTAACGACTCGTCACAAGGACGTGAGTTGCTCGCTGGCCTTCAAGCGACCTGTGCGACGCCCAGGACAGACCGGATCTGCTGCAACGATGTGGAACGCAGTTGATACTGAAGAGTCGCCTCGTCAAGCTGAGACTCGATGAATCTCTCGAGGTCTCCGCGAGGGGTGATACTGCCCTTCTCGAAGTAACCGCTCCGGGTCAGGCCAAGGATACGCTGGTCGAGGAAGTCTGCAAGCGTTCTCAGTTGACGTGCTGTGCTGTCCATGCCGCCCCTGCGCTCTTCAGCCTCGAAAGACTCCTGCTGCAGAAGTACGGAGACTCGCTCGAGCACGTCGGTGTCAAAGCCGTGCTCAATGATATAGTCGATTATGTCATTGATGGTGTAGATTGTCTTGGCTGGAGAGTACATCTCAATTCCTCCTGGTCGCAAAACGGTCGCACCTTACGAAGATAAGGATTGCGACGACGAGTTTGGAATTCAGCTAGGCTTATTTTCAAGATTGTCGATGTAGAGAGATATGCGAGAGCTCGCTGTTGAACTCATGGGTATCGAATTCACAAACCCTGTGCTGACAGCAGCAGGCCCGACTTCAAGAGACGGGAGTGCGCTTCTGGAGGCTGCTCGTGGAGGTGCCGGCGGCCTGGTGGCGAAGACCGTGAGTGTGCGGCCTGCGGATGTCCCAAGACCCAACATGACATCCATGGGCGCAGGCAGGATTGAGTCAAGACGAGGGATACTCAATGCTGAGCTCTGGAGCGAGCTGAGTGTCGAGCAGTGGTTAGACAATGAGTACCGAGTCGCACTCAGCTCCGGACTTCCTGTGATAGCCAGCATTGGTTATTCGCCCGAGGAAGTCGCCGACCTCGGACCAAAGGTACAGAGAGCTGGTGTCCGCGCCATCGAGTTCAGCACGCACTACGTCGAGGACCATGTGGAGATTGCAAGAGCGCTCAGAGAAGCAGTTGAGATTCCCATCTTTGCAAAGCTCAGTCCCAAGACGGACGTTGTCAAGGTGGCTAAGGCACTGGAGCCCCATGTGGATGGTTTTGTGGCCATCAACACATTTGGACCGTGCCTGCGAATCGACATAGAGACCGCGCGTCCACTGCTTGGTAGTGAGGGAGGCCTCGGATGGCTCAGCGGTCCTGCTCTCAGGCCAATCGCACTTCGCTGCGTGGCCGATGTCGCCTCCGCGGTCAGGAAGCCAGTGATAGGAGTGGGCGGAGTCACCACGGGTGATGATGCCATTGAGTTCATGATGGCCGGGGCATCGCTGGTTCAGGTCTGTACAGCAGCCATCCTGGATGGACCGAGTGTCTACGGGCGCATAGCCAAGGAGATCTACGAGTGGCTCTTAGCTCACGGCAAGGACTCGGTGGAGGACGTGAGAGGGGCGGCCCTGCCGCATCTCCGGGTAGCGGCGAGGAAGAAGCCGCCGGCCGTTGTGGACATGGACAAGTGCGTACTGTGCGGTCTCTGTCCAAGGTCGTGCGTGTACGACGCCATCACGCTCAACAAGGCGGCAAAGCAACTCATCATTGATACGGCCAGGTGTGAGGGCTGTGGCATGTGCATCTCCGTCTGCCCATACCACGCAATCGACATGGAGTTGACATGAGGTTCTCAGACGAAGATGACATCCTCAAGTCCCTGCGTGAGACGCTTGGCGCGACCCTTGGTCACTAGGTAGTCGTTCTCTATACGCACACCGCCCACAGACCTGAGATAGACACCCGGCTCGATGGCCATGACGTGCCCTTCTTGAAAGCGCTTCTCCCCCTCGTACATGCTGGGGTTCTCATGGACCTCCAGACCAATGCCATGACCGAGGCCGTGTGTCATTCCCTCCTCTGCCTTGGGATTCAGGAACTTCGAGTCAAAACCATGCGAGGAGAGAACGTCGTAGCATTCCTTGTTGACATCATCAACCCGTGCACCCCCAGTCAGCGCGTCCACAGAGGCGTCTCCGGCCTCTTTGACGGCATCGAACATCTCCCTTACTCTCTTGCTCACAGTCCCTTTGACAACAGTGCGTGTGACGTCTGCGATGTACCGTTCCTCTTTGAGTCGTGGGAACACATCTATGATTAGCGGCTCACCCTCCTTGATGACGTCCTTCGTTGCACCCAAGTAGTGCCAGTCGAAGGCCTTCTTGCCCACAGCGACTATCGAGTCCTCCGCAGCCTCTGCTCTCTTCTCGATGAGGGCCGTGTCGAGCACCACCTTGATGTCGCCGACAGTCAGAGCACGACCTTGGTGCACCAGCTGGTGATTGGGACCGATGTCACAGTCTTTGATCAGCTCAACAGCACGACCAACCGCATACATTGTGGCGTCGGCAGCCTTCTGGATTGCCTTCACCTCACGGGGCTCCTTTCTGGCCCGTGCATCCTTGAGCAGATACGGCACGACCCGCACATCATACCCCAGTCCCCTGATCGCCAGCACGGATGAGACCGGCAGGTGGTCAGGGACCCCAAGGACCTTACCACTGAAGTGGGCCTGAAGAAAAGGCTCATAGAGGAGGTCTTGGTTCTCAAGTACTCTCTTCTTCTCGGCTCTCAGACGGTCGTACACCTCGGTGAGGTCGAACGTCCTCTTCACGAAGCTCTCTCGCTGGACCCGTGTGACGGTGTGGTAGCCAGCCGCGACCACAGTCTCTTCGTCCACAGGATGAAGTGCAATGACCGAGTCAGTGGACCGGAATCCGGTCATCCAGTACACGTCCGGTTTCTCAAAGCCATTACCTTCAACCACAATCGCATCGACGCCCTCTTCGTGGAGGCATCTGTCAAGGTCTTCAATCATGATTCAACCCCACTGGGTCTGCTGCTTGGATATACACTTGCACTAGTAGCCGGAGAGTCGTTTAGCGCTGCGTTAAAACCTTCCTCATAGATACGCCTGCATTCTCCTCTCCACGTCAGCCCTGCTCGGCATGCCATATGGGCCAATGGTCTCGATATTGAAGGAGGCACAGGTCGCTGCGAATAGCCCTGCTCGTCTGATGTCCCCGCACCGCACGTACTCCAGCAGGAAGCTCATCGCGTATGTGTCACCACAACCGGTCGTGTCCATATAGCGAGAGGGCAGCACCACCGGGATGTCAATCCGGGAGTGCTGTGTGTAGATGGTGGAGCCTCTGCGCTCTCTCGTCACCAATAGGATCCTGGGGCCCTGAGAGAGGACCTTCCTCACGGCCTCGTACTCAGTCTTGCCCGGCACGCTCATCAGCAGCTCGACATCGTCTGCCTTGACAACGTCCACGAGTCGGAGGACCTCATCGCGCTCGGTCCACTCCCTATTCTGCACAGGACCTGTCTTGGACTCCCGCAGGTACCCCTGTACATCAAGAGAGACAAGCGCACCACTGCCTCTTGCTGCCTCTATGCAAGATATGTGGACCTCGTTGGCGGTCAGAGGACAGAAGTGAACAATGCTGGCCCGCATGTGCTGCGGGAGATAGTCCTCCGCGCGCAGTGGTGGGGCCAGTGCGTCGATCGACTGCGTTCTCCGCCCATCCGCGTCATAACGGTTCACAAACCTCGTGGAACGAGGGCCACTTGTGCGAATACCAGTGATGTTGATGCCAGACTCCTTCAGCGCACGCAGATACTCAGCCTCGAAGTCGGTACCCACTCGTGACATCACACCGACACCGAGCGCACCTAGCGGAGGACCAAGCATCGCATAGGCAACACCGCCTCCGAGAGCCTCACGAGTCAATTCTGGAGTGACCAGCAGGTCTCTGCTGAAGTGACCGACAACCAGTAGCTCCATTCCCTGATGCTCTTGTGTCATTGAACTCGTGTCCCGGCGCAGACTATGTACGGAATGCCTGATAACTTCACTGCAGTCCGACACATCCATCTCGTAAGCGTCACCACCTCATGTGCGCATGAGATGCAGGTGCCACCGAACCACCTTGTTCAAGACTCTACATCGGACTCCGCTTCTTGAGGGCTGGGCTCATGAACACCATGTCTCTGTGGGACCAGTAGCACGACTCTCCCCTACACAACCATTAAAACGCACCAGTACGTCCTGTATTGAGCCGAGTGGTCTTCATGCCCAGAGTGACTGTCAGGTTCTTCGCAACGGTCCGGGAGGTCACAGGAGAGCGAAGCGTCGAGGTTGAAGCGAGTACGGTCAGGGAGATGCTCGCTGTCCTTGGTGACAGGTTCGGAAGAAGATTCACGGACACGGTGATGGACACAGCGACAGGGGAGATGAAGCGCTTCTACTCGTGCATGGTCAACGGAAAGAGGATAGAACTGCTGAACGGCCTCGACACCACCTTGCAGGATGGCGATGCTGTTGCAGTCTTCCCACCTGTAGGAGGTGGATGATTGACACCTGTGGACCTTGTGCTTCGGAACGGCCAGCTCGTTCTGGAGTCAGGAGTTGTGGCTGCAGGTCTGGCTGTGGAACAGGGCAAGGTCATTGCCATAGCGAAGGACAGTCACCTGCCGAGAGGTGAGAAGGTCATCGACCTGAAGGGAATGATAGTACTTCCAGGTCTCATCGATGGTCATGCACACTTTCACGACCCTGCAAGACTTGAACACGAGGACTTTGCCACTGGCTCACGTGCAGCAGCCGCTGGCGGGGTCACCACCGTGATTGAGATGCCCCTCACCAGTCAGGTGGACACATTAGCGGCTGTTGAGGACAAGATCAAACAGGGTGAGTCTATGTCAGTGATAGACTTCTCTCTGTACACGGGCATGATTCATGCTGGCAATATCGGAATGGTACGAGGCATGATTGACCGGGGAGTCGCCGCATTCAAGGCATTCACATGCCAGCCCTATCATGCCAACACGGGAGTCATCGTCAAGGCGCTCAGCGAGGTCTCGGAGCACGGAGGGCATCTGACCATACACTGCGAGTCACAGGGGGTGCTGGACGAGTTCGCCAAGGAGCACGAGGACGACTGGGACGCGCCTGTCGCCCACTCGCTGTCCAGACCGAATCTGGCGGAAGAGGTTGCAGTGAGGGAGGTATTGGGACTGGCAGAGAAGACGGGGGGTCACGTTCACATCGCTCATGTCAGTACGCGAGAGGCCCTGACAGAGATAGAGCGCGCCCGCACAAGGGGAGTGCAAGTGACTGGCGAAGTGTGCCCCCATCATCTGCTGTTCAACAGGGACGACATGAACCGGCTCGGTCCGAAGAGCAAGATGAATCCGCCGCTCAGGACAAAGGAAGACAGAGCGGCCCTCTGGTCAGGTCTATTGCGGGGGACCATCAACGCAGTTGTCAGTGACCATGCCCCTTGTCCCGAACCAGAGAAGAGTGCAGGCACCGAAGACATACGAAAGGCGTGGGCTGGCGTGGACGGCACTCAGATGATACTCAGGGTGTTGTTGTCCGAGGGCTTGAACCGGGGCAGAATGTCACTTGACGGGCTGTTGAGGGTGACCTCAAGGAATCCCGCCAAGATATTCGGTCTGTATCCACGTAAGGGGACGATAATGGTGGGGTCTGACGCCGACATTGTAGTGATCGACCCCCTGCTGGATTACAAGGTCAGCTCAGACATGATGTTCTCAAAGGCAGGTTGGACACTGTACGAGGGAATGAAGTTCAAGGGCGCTCCCGTGATGACCTTCGTGCGAGGAGAAGTGGTATATGACAGAGGGGAGATAGTAGTGCCGCCGGGGCATGGAGAGTTCATACCCATGGGTGGCGAGCATGGGCAGGTTGAGGAGAGATGACCGAGCTGAGTCATGTATTGGGCGACCCAGAGGTGTGTACCGGCTGCATGATCTGCGTGAATGTCTGCAGTATGTTCTACTTCAAGGTCATCGGCCCCGAGTGGGCAAGAGCGAGAGTCATCAGACTGGAGAACGGACTG
This sequence comes from Candidatus Thorarchaeota archaeon, assembly GCA_013388835.1. NCBI lineage: Archaea > Promethearchaeati > Candidatus Thorarchaeota > Candidatus Thorarchaeota archaeon. The sequence goes on from JACAEL010000068.1 coordinate 28,818, forward strand.
GACTTCCCACTGTTCTGCCGCAACTGCGAGGACGCACCCTGCATGGCAGCCTGTCCAGTAGGAGCAATCACTCGCACATCAAAGGGGATACTCGTTGTAAACAACAGGAAGTGCGACTCGTGCGGTGCATGCGTCACGGCATGCCCGTATGATGCAATCCACCTGACACCTGACACACGGAAAGCAGTGAAGTGTATTCAGTGCGGCGAGTGCGTGAAACGATGTCCCGTCCATGCGATATTCCTGACCAGCGCTGCAGACCTCTCCAAGAGAGACCCTGAGGGCAGATTGATGAGGCTGCATGACAGGCACAGCGCGGAGCTCTACGATGGAGGTGAGAGACTCTGATGCACGGTGTGGGTGGGCAAGTCATCTGGGTCGACCTGACAAAGGGACAGGTAGAGAAGAGGCCACTCGAAGAAGAGATTGTGAGGGACTACCTTCTCGGGGTGGGCTATCTGTCAAGGGTGCTCACGGACGAGATAGGTGCAGAGAGAGACCCGTTCTCACCAGGGAACGTCCTCGGCATCGCCACCGGGCTGTTGACAGGGTCGATGTTCCCCCAGTCATCAAGGTTCACCATCGCAGCGCTCTCCCCTCTCACGGACATCTGGGGAGAGAGTCATGCAGCAGGCTTCTGGGGACCGGAGCTGAAGCTGGCCGGCTATGACGCGGTGTTCTTTCGAGGGGCATCAGCCAGCCCGGTCTACCTCCATATCGAGGACTCGGAAGTGAACCTGCATGATGCGGAGCAGGTCTGGGGAATGGGCGTCTTTCAGACAGACGACATCCTCCGCAAGAGGCACGGCAGAATGACAAGGGTCCTCTCCATCGGTCAGGCTGGTGAGAATCTTGTCAGGTTTGCGGCAATCATGAACGACAGAGACAGGGCCTCTGCAAGGTCGGGACTTGGTGCCGTGATGGGTGCAAAGAAGCTAAAGGCGGTGTCGGTGAGAGGACACGGAAAGATCACAGTGGCCCACCCGGAGGTCTATCTCACGGAGATGGACGAGTTCTATCGTCGAATGCTGGCCAACCCCTTTACGCCGGGCAGAGCGAAGTATGGCACGACTCACCTGATAGAACTCATGCAACACATAGGCAGACTGCCCAGTTACAACATGAGGCAGGGTGTGTTCGAGGGCTACGACAGGATCGGGGGCGATGCAATAAACGAGTGCTATCTTGTCAAGCCCCGAGCAGACTGGAGCTGCCTGCAGCGATGCGGACGGTTCACTGCAGTCAGGACGGGACCTTATGCCTATCAGGGCGGCTCACCTGAGTTCGAGTCGCAGTCCTCGCTGGGCTCCCGATGTGGAAATGCCAACTTGGAGTCGATACTCTACGCCCACCATCTGTCCAACATGTATGGACTGGACACAATATCACTCGGTGGGACAATCTCATGGGCGATGGAGGCATGGGAACAGGGGCTCATCACGTCAGAAGACACGGGGGGCATCGACCTCACATGGGGCAATCACGAGTCGATAGTCAAGCTGACAAGGATGATTGCGCTGCGAGAGGGATTTGGTGACCTGCTCGCAGAGGGGAGCGCAAGGGCTGCAGTGAGAATCGGAAGAGGCAGTGACAGGTTCGTGATGGCAGTCAAGAAGCAGGAGATGGCGGGACAGGAACCAAGAGCTCAGAAGTCGATGGGACTCGCTGCAGCGACTGCGGCGCGGGGAGCAGACCACCTGTATGGCTTTCCAGTCCTCGATGAGGTCGGCTTTGATGATGACATCCGAGAGCGCTTCGGTGAGAAGTACCTACCAGAGATGGCAGACCGACTGAACCCAAAGTACAAGGGAATCATGGTCAAAGAGTGTGAGGACTTCATGGTGATGATAGAGAGTGTTGGTCTCTGCAAGTACGGCACCCAGATACCTCCTGAGTTCTACTATGACGATGTCGCAAAGGCATTACGCCTTCACAACGGGCTCGAGGTGACTCCAGCACAGATACAGCTCATTGGAGAGAGAATCGTCAACCTGAATCGGCTCTTCAATGCGAGGCGGGGCATCACGAGGAGGGACGACTCCCTTCCGAGAAGACTGACCGATGAGCCTGCTCCGAACGGTCCGTCGGCAGGACAGACAGTGGAACTCGAACAGATGCTGGATGAGTACTATGCATGCAGAGGCTGGGACTTGGTCTCCGGACTGCCTCTCAAGAGCACTCTCGAAAGACTCGGACTATCGAAGGACGCACTGAACTAGACCAGTGCCTGGACGCACCACTCTACAATCACACGGGGGGCCATATGAACCATCTCGAAGAGGCTGCGTTCTAGTCACAAGAGGCACAGACATTCGTCACAGTGTCCTTGATCCCGTCAGTCTTGCGTAGCTTGTCTACAACGAAGCTGGAGAGGGCCTCGGGCGTGTTGAATACACCCTTGATGAGGAGGTCATAGGCGCCGTATATGAGATAGGTCTCTTGGACTTGGTCCATTTTGCGGACAGCCTCAAGGACTTCGCGTGCCTTCGCAGACTCTACCTTTGCCATGATGAAAGCCATGATCACAGTAGACATACCTCGATGACAGGATACACTTAGAGTTGCCCAAGCTTGAATAAAACTGTTCCCTTGGACAATGCTGCTCTCAGGAACCATTCTCACAGTTCACGTGACGGGCACCACATCACGCGGCCTGTAAGAGTACCAGCACCAAGAGCACATGGTGGTGTCGGCTTCAATATGCTGCTAGAGGCCACGATGACTCATGCAGAGGTTCTTGGACAAAGGGAACGTTTTAAAGAGCTGCTGAAGGAGCTTCGACTGACCGATGGAGGTCACTGTGTTGACGGCTGCGGCTCACGAAGACGGAGCAACTGGCAAGGCATCCAAGGCCAAAAAGAGAGAATTCGAGCCGAGGATCATCAGCTTCTGCTGCAATTGGTGCTCTTATGCTGGAGCCGACTTGGCCGGCACAAGCAGGATGCAGATGCCGCCCAATGTACGGATAATCCGTGTGAACTGCACGGGTCGTATCGACCCCAGCTTCATTCTTGACGCGCTCAGCCAGGGTGCAGACGGCGTGCTCATATCGGGCTGCCACCCCGGCGACTGTCACTACACAACGGGTAATATCAAGATGCGTGCAAGGTTCGCCATGCTCCGGGCGCTCGTTGAGCAAGCGGGCATTGAGCCGGAGAGGATACGTCTGCAGTGGGCGAGTGCTGCAGAGGGAGATGTCTTTGCGAGAGGAGTGACCGACATGGTAGAGACGGTGAGGAAACTGGGTCCGAACCGGAGGACTGGACAATGACAAAACGTGTTGCCTTTGCGCAGCTGTCCTCTTGCTGGGGATGCGACCAGTCGCTTGTAGACCTTCACTTCAGTCTCCTAGAGGTGTTGCCTCAGCTGGAGATACTCTATTGGCCAGCTGTAGTGGACTTCAAGCTCAAAGACCTAGAGGGTCTACCGGACAAGTCTGTTCATGTCGGCTTTGTAGAGGGAAGCTGCCGAACCGAGAACGACCTGCACCTGCTGAAGGTCATGAGAGAGAAGAGCAAACTGCTGGTCGCATGGGGATCCTGTTCGTGCTTTGGTGGAGTGCAGGGGCTTGGTAACCAGTGGACGTTGAGCCAGCTCACTGATACCAAGTTCTTCAAGCCGGAGACAGTAGTCAATCCGCGATTGCCTACGGAGAACGTCCCAGCGTTCCTTGACAAGGTCGCGCCAAATCCCCAGCATGTGCCCTTTGACATCATACTCCCCGGGTGTCCGCCATCCAGCAAGAACACATTTGACGCAGTGACTGCCCTGCTCACAGGTGCGCCTTTTGACCTCCCACAGAAGACCGTGTGCGACCAGTGTACTCGCACACGAGAGGAGAAGAGAATCAAGAAGTTCCGCAGGACTCACGAGGGCAAGATAGACCCGAAGAAGTGCATTCTTGACCAAGGCTACCTCTGCCTCGGTTTCGCCACCATCGGGTTCTGTGGCGCACAGTGTCCCGCAGCTAACGCTCCATGTAAGGGATGCTTTGGACCCCCGCCCGGTGTGAAGGACCACGGTGCAAAGATAATCTCGGCGTTGGGCGGAATTGTGGAGATGGAACCGGAAGAGCTCAGGGCTGCATTCCCAGACCCGATTGGTTCCTTTTACTTCGTTGACTACGCAGCATCATACCTGTCAAGGATAACCTCGAAGGAGGACTCGAAGAAATGACCGACGGGGAAAGGACCATCAAGATAGAGCCGGTCACAAGACTGGAGGGCCACGGCGACCTGACAATCAGACTGACGAAGACCGGCAAGGTCAAGGATGTCCAGTTCAACGTGACAAGCACACGGTTCTTCGAGAAGTTCCTTGAGGGACGGTTTGCAGAAGAGGCCCCAATCCTCGCACCCAGGATATGTGGTATATGTCCGGTCCCACACCATCTGGCTTCCGTCAAGGCCGTCGAAGCTGCATGGGACGTCACACCCCCTCCGGCGGCAGTCAAGGTGAGAAGACTCCACATCAACGCGAAGCAGTTGTCTTCTCACGGGCTACATTTCTTTGCCCTTGCGGCTCCGGACTTTCTTGCAGGTCCGTTTGGAGACCCTGCCAAGAGAAACGTGGCGGAGATAATCAAAGCTCTGCCGGACGTTGGAAAGCTCGCGCTGCACGTCATGCAGTTCGGTCAAGACCTCTCAGGGTCAGTGGGAGGTAGGCCAGTTCATCCAGTCACTTCAGTACCTGGTGGACTGCTCAGCCCATTCTCAGAGGAGAAGCGAGATGCGTTCCTGAAGCAGCTTGACTCACTCAAGGAGTGGACCACTGCAACTGTGGAACTGGCCAAGAAGGTGATTGAAGACTACTGGGACCCTATCACAAAACTCGCGGTTGTACCAACATACTATCTCGGAACTCACAAGAGCGGAAACCTCGAGATCTACGACGGCCAGATTCGTGTGATGGACCCCGAGGGCAAGATAGTCGCTGACTTCAAGCCAAAGGACTATAGAAAGCACCTGGGAGAGCATATCCCCGACCACTCCTACGCCACACACACCTTCTACCTTCCAGCGGGATATCCGGAGGGGGTCTGGAGGGCCAACACACTGGCAAGATGCAATATCGCCGACCGGATGGCCACACCTCTTGCTCAGGAGGCACTTGAGGAGATGCGTGCGAAACTCGGCAGGCCGATACATGCCACCTTCGCTTACCACTGGGCAAGAGTCATAGAGATGGTCCAGGCCGTAGAGGAGATCGAAATGCTCCTCAAAGACCCAGACATAGTGAGCACCGATGTCAAGCTCTCGGATGTGCAACCGAAAAAGGGCAATGGTGTGGGTTGTGTGGAGGCACCGCGAGGCACGCTCATTCATCACTACTGGACTGACGAGAAAGGAGTCATCACAGCCGCTAACCTTATAGTCGCGACTAACAACAACATAGCAGGAATCGAGAAGAGCCTCCTCGAAGCGGCAAAGCAGATCTTCGAGAAGCGAGCTCACGAGTCACTTAAACTGCCAGAACCAAAAATCAGGTGAATACTGTGGAAGAGAAAACACCCGAAGCCGTTCTTAACCTCTTGGAGATGGTTGTCCGCTGCTATGACTGCTGTCTGTCATGTAGTGCGTTCATGGTGGTGGTTGATGAGGACGATAAGGTCATTGCCAAGAGGGACTTCGTCCTTGGAGCGGCTTGAGCCAACTACAGCAACCAACCAGACCGCACTGCGTCTAGGCTCCCCCATCAGGGGGAGTCAGTCATACTGAGAATGCGACCGCAGCGGACACGAGAACGTACATACCTATCCGTCGTCTAGTTCTTGACCTTCTCTGCGAAATCCCTTCCAAATGCCTTTGCGGCCTTGAGTTCATCCCCTGTCGGGACCCACTTCACAGTGAAGGGTTCCATGACCACCTGCATCTTACCGCGCTCCATGGCCTCCTGTATCTTCTTCGCTGCTCCGCCAGCCCAACCGAACGACCCGAAGGCGGCTCCCTTCTTGCCCTCAGGCTTGAGGACCTCAATGTCAGAGAGTATCGGAGCAACGGTGGGCAGGATGTCGTTATGCAGTGTGGAGCTACCCACGAGGACACCCTTGGCTTCGAGAAGCTCTGCCATGATGTCACTCCTGTCACTATGTGGAATGAGCATGAGCAACGGAGTGAGACCTGCCTCGCGTATTCCCTCGGCCATGGCCCGCGCGAGCTTGGTAGTACTCTGCCACATGGTGTCCCAAGTTATCACGACTTTGTCAGTGGTCCTCTCACCCTTCGCCCACTCCAAGTATCTGGTGACTATCTGCAGCGGGTCCTTCCTCCAGATGAGACCGTGGGACGGTGCAATCATCTTGATTGGCAGACCCAACTTGACTACCTCCTCGATCTTCCTCTGCACCATCCTGCTGAGGGGCCATAGAATGTTGGCGTAGTACTTGGCTGCTTCTCGCCACAGCACGTATTGATCCACCTCGTCAGCAAACCGCTCCTGAGTAGCATAGTGCTGACCGAAGGCATCATTCGGCATGAGTATCTGGTCCTCTACCATGTAGGTGAACATACTCTCTGGCCAGTGGAGCATGGGGGCCTCGTAGAACCTCAGAGTCCTCCCGCCGAGGTCCAGCTCATCCCCTGTCTTGACCGTCTGTATCTTCCAGCCATCGGCGTAGTGCTTCTTCAGCGGGTCCACTGCCCTTGCTGTGCATACAAGGGTCGCATTCGGCACCCGTCTGAGGACCTCTGGCACAGCACCGGAGTGATCCATCTCCGCATGGTTCGACACCATGTAGTCAATCTTCTCAGGGGCCACTATGTTGGAGATGCGACTGAACATGTCATCCGCAAAGGGCCCGTAGACAGCATCGACAAGGACGGTCTTCTTCTCGCCCCTGATGAGGTACGCATTGTAGGTCGTTCCATGGTGCACAGTGTATGAATAGCCATGAAAGTTCCGCACGTCATAATCAATGGCACCAACCCAGAACACGTTCCTTGCAATCTCAACAGGCATCATGTGAATCACTTCGAGTTGACTATGGTTAAGCACCTAATAAAGCCTCCGGACGAGTGCAGAAGACTCTCTGATGTCCACACAGATGGTGCAGATTGGAAGTGCGAGTCGAGTGGTCATTCGACTCCTTCTGACAGATGCGTAGCACAGGTTTGCTGGTGCAGGGAACAGAGTCGAGGCAAGTGTCAACACCGGACATGGGATGGTGAACGAGATTCGTCATACCATGTCTCTGCTGGAGACGACTGAGAGGGCCATTATCCGCCTCAGTGCCGAGTCGCTACTCCAGATAGATCGATACTCGTCCGGGCAGCGCGAACCTCGCCTTGCTCTGAGGGTCGTAGTCGGCGTGTTCGGCCGAATGGACGACCACCTTGATGCCAAGCTCTGTAGACATGTAGCCAGCTGACTGTTCTAGCGTAGTCTTCTCAGACTTGGCGCTGTCCGAGTGGTTCCACAGGCCATTCTCCTTGGCAATGCGGTCGACAAGCATCTTGATCTCCTTGCCGTAGGCCCGATAAGCGTCCTGACTCATCAGGTGCTTCATCAAGTTGCCCACTATCAGTGGCATGTCTGCCGTTCTGATGCTCTCCATCGCATCGAACATCCACTGAGGTGCCACATACAGATGTGCAGTAGAGATCGGTCTGCCCCTCAAGAGACCAACAATCTCCCTGACGTCGTGGATGGTCGCTTCCACTACCTGCTGCGCCGCCTCTGCCTTCGAGTCAATCAGCTTCTTGTCGCCCATCGGCCAAGGTGCCACAGACACGTAACCTTCGCGTCTCATCTTTGACCACAGCTCCTCTGAGATGTGCGGCGTGATTGGGGCCATCAGGCGGACCCAGATGTCGGAGATGTAGGCCATTGTGCCCTCACGCTCCTCCTTGGGGACCTCCTGTCGCCTCAGGTACTGGTTGACTACCCGCGTCATCTCTGAGATGGCGGAGATTGCGTAGTCGCGTATGCGGAGAGCATCTAGGAACTCGGTGCACTCTCTGGCCAGAGAGTTCACGCGCGACACAACCCACAGTGTGGCAGCAGTGGGATGGTCCTTCCGAGTATAGACCCGTGGGGTCTTGGCCGAGTATCTGCGGACCGTTTCCACGAACTGGTTGAGCCGTGTTCGGACTGCAGGCACGTCACTCTCGCGCCAGTCCATCACGCTGCCTGATTCCGCCGCAGAGACCACGTAGGTCCGGTAGACATCCGCGCCGTACTTCTTGGGAATCTCGACCAGCGGGATGACACGTCCCTTGCTCTTGCTCATCTTGCTGCCTTCCATTATCAGGTGCTCGTTGAGACTGATGCACTTCAACCAGTGTCTCTTGGGGAATATGGCGACATGATGGAATATTGCAAAGCTGAGGTGGTTGGATATGTGAGAGGGAGCAGTGTGGCGCTGGTCATTGGGATACCAGTAGAGGAACTCCTCGTGCATCTCTTTCAACAGGGTCGCATCGATACCGGTCTCTGCGGACACCTTCTCCGGAGTGCTCTTCCCGAGAAAGACATAGTCGAAGAAGCTCAGAGTGAGCTGCTCCGGCTTCAGACGGTTCGCAGTTATCCTGTGGGCGATTGTGTAGTACGCCATGTAGATTGTGGAGTCGGATAGGGACTCGATTATCCACTCCGAGTCGAAGGGCAGTCGCGTACCAATTCCTCGCTTTCTGGCACAAGGCCTCTGACCCAACCAGTCAAATGTCGCCTCGAACAGGTTCCTGAAGGTCTCAGGGACAATCGCCATGTTGTTCAGAGCAGTCCATGCCTGCTCCTTCCAGCCGGGACTCGTGTAGTCCAAGAACCACTGTCCAGCAAACACACCCACTTCCACATCTGTACCGCACTTGCATATCACCGGTCTCAGGTCAGGCTCATAGAAGACATCACAACGACTGTTGGAGCGCATCCATGCCACGACCTCTTCCTTCACATCCTTTATGGCACGACCTGAGAACTGACCGCAGTTGTCCTTCATCACGCCCTCGTAGAACTCCGCCTTGTAAATCTCCTGAGTGGCTTCTTCTAGCGCAACAGACTCCTTCTGACTCTTGATTCCTCGCTTCTCCACAGCGTCCTTTGCAGGGAACTCGCCATAGCCCTTGATATCAATCATGCTGATGATCTGAATCGACCTGACGGACTCTGCGGTGATACCGAACCTCTCAAGTCCGGAGGGGTCATTCCACAGGTCTCTCAGGGCAATGTAGTCGAATGGAGCATGACCGGGTACCGAGTAGACGACACCCGTCGCATTGTTCGGGTCGACAAAGTCCGCAGGAAGAATGGGCATCTCATGCTCATTATGAACAGCCCGGAAGCTCTTGCCCACTATCTTTGAGCCGGGGAACGTCTCCAGTACTTCTACGTCCTTGGCCTGCAGCTTCATCTTCCTCACTGCCGCTTCTGAGACAACCCACTTCTCGTCGCCCACTCGCACCCATGCATACGTGGCTACAGGATTAATCCATATGTTCGTCACACCGAAGATGGTCTCAGGACGCAGAGTGGCTGGCACAATGAAGCCGTCCTCAAAGCCGAACTTGATGGCTGTGAACTCCTTGATCTTTGCATCGGCGCCCTCCAGCAGGTCGTCTTCGCCCACAGGGTTGCCGCACTTGGGGCAGTACAGCAGCGGGTAGTTGCCCCGAGTTATGTAGCCCTTCTCCATGAACTTATGGTACTGCCACTCAATGAACTTGTTGTAGGTCTTGTCCCCGGTGGTGAACCTACGCCGCCAGTCGATGCTGTAGCCCAGTGCGTTGAAGTCGGCGGCGATGGCTTCCGCGAAGAACTTGGCCACAACCCACGGGTCGGTGAACTTCGCCAGCTGGGCCTCCACAGCATCCTCAGTGGGCAGATAGACCCGGAGGTCACGCTTGTACTGCTCGATTGCGACTCTGTCGCCCGCCTTGACACGCTCAACCATTCCTAGGATTGGGGTACCGGTCATGTGAGAGGCCATGGGAAACAGCACATTGAAGCCACGCATCCTCTTGTACCGGGCAACCACATCACCAATCGTGTACGTCCGCCCATGACCAATGTGCAGCGCGCCGTTCGTGTACGGGTATGGTACGGTCAGGTAGAACTTCGGTCTCTTCGGGTCCGGGTCGGCCTCAAAGACCCGGTCCTTCTTCCAACGCTTCTGCCACTTGGACTCAATCTCGGCGAATTCACTCATCACTGAGAACCTCCACAGCATGAGCGACCGGCGAGCAGGGAAACATGCGCTCTATAAAGCAGTCGGAAAAGACGCACACACTATGAGATGAGAACGCAATCCATCCTTGCTCACTCTGTCAGTGCGACACCATCTCTCCTTATTAGAGCTATGGTCAACAGGTCTCAGCCTTCCGGATTACCGCACTAGTGAGAGGGGAGGGACATACAGACCATTTTGCGGCGGGCAGGCCAGTTGGCGCCAATGTTATCGTCCTTATAAGGAGCCAGTAGTGCATGGGAATAGGCTCTGGACCCTGTCACCAGGAGACACGAGGAATCGCCGTTGACATCAGGTCTACAGAGTCTGTTGACATGCCTGTAGGTGCGGAGGCAGTGTGTATTGCTCGCACTTATAGACGACCGGGAGCGCGTCAACTCATGAGCGAGCGAATGAGAGGAAAGAAGGAGCAGGGTCTAGGCACAGATCACGAGACCCATACCCGTCTGTATAGCACAACCAGTCTCGAGGACTTGGGATTCCTGTCGACCACGAGGGAGGTCCTAGAGCTATCCAAGAACAGGATGTTGTTCTGTTCTCACTGTGGAAAGTCCATGGACCTCAATGGTGTAGAGTGGTTCGGCCCATCGGACTTCACATGTAACCACTGCAGGGCACTGAACAACATCCGTACGCTGACACGCACACTCTATCTCAGCCGGACCTGAGTGATGCTCAAGGCCTAGGTCTTCACTCCGTAGTAGGTCATCATGGTGACCGGAAGACCTTGAAGTCTCAGGTACATCCACAGTTGCATCTTGTGCATGGCAATATGGCGGGTCATCTCGGACAGGTAGAAGGCCCAGTCCTTCGGTGGTCCCTGGTCATAGAACGGCTTCTTGTTCCGCTCAAAGAGCTCCTTGTCAGTCATCCTGCTGAACCGGCGCCTCACTTCCTCCACGCCCGCATCGAACACTTCGAGTAGTCCGGAGACAGTGTCGCGTCTGAGTCGCTCTTCCATCTCGTGCGCCCTTTCCGAGCAGTCGAGCTCCATGCAATAGATAGCCGGGTCCATGCTAGGTATCTGAGCCAAGTGGTTGGCCACTGTGATGAGGTCCCTCATTCCCTTTGCAGGTATGAAGTCCATCTTCGCCTTCTGAATCGACTCAATCACAACTCTTGCCTGTTCGCATTCATGAAGAAGTCCGTCGAGTAGTGCTTCTGTTGCAGTCTTCATCTGGTACTCCTCCGGAGTCTGGCCACAGACTCCACTTGCGCTCCTAATTAGGAGTGGCCTCGGTCTTGCCGAGTCTGAAGGTGGCAGAGGTCAGCAACACCGTTTTTATCCTAGTGTTGACACAGTCAGCTCTTGATGTAAGAATGGTCCTGTTCGGCACTTCGGCAAGCATCTTTGCGGATCTAAACCTGATAGCACAGATTGTTCTTCTGACGCTTCTGGTGTTAGGCATTGTCAAGCGAAAGCCGCTTCAGATACATGGCAAAGTGATGATGAGTGCCACAGTTGTCAACATAGTGGCCACACTTCTGTTCATGGCGCCCTCACTGCTGCTCAACTGGGGTTCATTCACGGCCCTGCCCTTCCCTCCAGGACCAGCGATTGTGGTTGTGCATGGCATAGTTGGAACGCTGGCAATTCTCTTGGGAGCTCTGTGGACATACCGTTTCATTGTCGCCACCAGAAGGTCTGCCCCTCTTGCCTGCGGCAAGAAAAAGATGATGTGGCTCACGGCAGGACTCTGGCTGTACGCTACTGGTGGAGGCATCGTATTCTACATACTGCTCTATCTCTGACAACTAGCGACAATGTCCGCGCGATTGGCGGACTACCGGGAAGCCCGCAACGCGGGTCCTATCGGCTGCCACGATTGAACCGGTCTCAAGCAAGCGTTTGGCTTCTGGGAACGAGCAGTGAAGACCGCAGTCCTTCACATTGACTAGATTCAGTGTGGCCACTAATGATTCCATGACCGATGCTCAACTCCGGCTCAGAGATACGGCCTTAAGCGGCATGACTCCGGCCCGCATATGTGCTCAGAGCAGACCAGATGCACCGGTGAGTTCATCGACGTACATGATCAGCTCCGGTCCTACTGCGAAGTCCTGGACCTCCTGAGGCGTGTGGAGAGCAGTGGCTGCCTCAAGGACTACTTCAATGGAGGCAACACAAGTGGAAGACTGCTCTTTCAGGTCTTTAGTAGTGAGTTCGTATCACAGCTGGCCCATCTCATCAACGATGCGTTGTCCGTGTTCTGCATGAATGGTCCTGTGCTGGAGGTCATGAGCGGAGACGGGACACTCACTGAGATGCTCCGGCCTCTGCTGAAGAGAGACATCATAGCAACAGATGCAAAGTCCTCGGGATACAGGATAGAGTACCCGAAGTGGGTGCGTACCATGGATGCGTTAGACGCTGTCGAGACGTACTCGCCATCCTTTGTTGTCGCCTGCTGGGAACCGTATCTGTGCGCAGCAGGACTGAGGATTGCGGAGAGGGGACTTCCACTGGCGTGGATTGGCGAGAGACCCATGTGCGGTCATCCGGAACTGTTCGATATCGAGCACATTCGTGCCGGCTCGCCCTACGCAATAGGAAGACATGACAGCATTCTTAGATGCGAATTCAGAACAGACATCTATCTGTTCAATGTGGACAAGCCAACAGATGCGTAGCTGGTGATACACCGCTTCTTATTGCGTCATCGGGAGGTGACACCGTAGGCTGACAGAAGGCGGTGAATCACATGATCAGACCTCAGGTAGAAGCCGTCGACATAGACCTCAAGACAGGAAGCACCCTGGGCTTCTACACATATGGTGAAGACCGACCGAATCTGCTGATTGTGTCAGGAACAACGGGCCGTTCAGCCACAGACGTCTATGCCAGCTATCTCATCATGAAGCATCTTGAGAGTCTTGACAGAGTAGACGGTTCTGTGACGATTGTACCCGTAGCAAATCCACTGGTCTTCAGACTGGGAGCAGCGGTCTCACCTCTGGACATGCGAGACCTGGAGACGGTCTTTCCGGGAGACAAGAGAGGCACGGTCACTGAGAAGACGGCGAGGGAACTCTGGCGCCATGCGACACAGGCAGACGCAATAGTCGTGTTGAAGACGAACTGGCCATCTTGTATCAGCCACACGGTCGCACTCTACAAGGAGTACATTCATGTCAGGAACCTGGCATCGCAAATCGCACTGCCATTGGTTGTCCAGAGCCTGGGTCAACAGGGATCGCTGTCGGCAGAGGCAGCTCATGAAGGCATACCCGCAGTGGACATCGAGCTTCGTGGGGGAAGGGACCAAGTGGACTCGCAGGCAGCGGTAGAGGTGCGCGAGGCGATTCTGAACTATATGCGCATAAGAGACATGATACCGGGTGAGAGAATCGAGTCGTCGCCAGTCTTCACCGGGCGAATGCAGCAGCTGAATGCAGAGAGTGAGGGGTTCTTCATACCGCGAATGAACGTCGGCGAACCTGTGCAGGCAGATGATGTGATAGGCACCGTTCAAGACAAGGGAGATTTACTCTCACCACACGCCGGCGTCGTAGTGATGCTTTCCACTCTGAGCTATGTGTTCGAAGGTGATGTCGTCGCGAGGATAGCACCGCCGGCGAGTGAACAGAAGAACCACACTGAACCAGTGTTTGAGCGAACACCGACGGTAAGGAGGAAGTGGTGAGGTGAGCTGTCGAGACTGTATGCATCTGATGAGCACGAATGTGGGTGACAAGACACTCCGGTCGGCAGGGCATCTGCTTGTCCTTGGCAGCTGCTTGACCAGTCGCTTTCCCGAGATAGTTGAGGGGTTCTTGAGTGGTGACCATTCACCCGTGCCGGTGGAGGTCTGTCTCGAGGAGACACACATGAACATGGCAGGGTACAAGCTGGCCTCGATTGTGAGCTACGCAGGTATCGACAAGCTGACAGCCCTGACCATAGATGGGTCCCCACACTGTGTCCAGCTGCATTACCTCATCGAGGACATCAAGCGGCACTTCGCCCCTCAGGTCCAGACAGCGCACTTTGTTGTTGAGAAGGGTGAGACACACAGTGTGTCTCCTGAGGCAGTGAAACAGTCAAGACATCTGCACAGAGTGGAGAGAACACTGTCGGATAGTCACTAGTCTTCATCTGCGGGACTCGACCCCTTCTGGCCCCCACATGGTCGCCTCGACAATCCCCTGAGGACCTAGTCACGACGCCTCAGTCTTGGTAACATAAAGCCCGCCTGCTTCCGATAGTCAATGTACTCCTGACCATAGTGAAGGACAAGCTTTCGCTCTTCGAGATAGGCGCCAATCAGGACATACACACCTAGGGAAATCGAAAATGCTGCGACATTGGCGAATGGATAGATCAGCACAAGCGCTGCAAGCAGTATGATTGTGGCAAGGTACAGAGGATGGCGCATCCGCGAGTAGACTCCAGTTGTCACTAGCTCTGGCATTCGGTCGGTACGCATGTCAGCCACTGTGCTCACCGAGAGCACTCTTGATGCTGCTGCGGATAGGAGTATCCCAGTGACGACAAGGGCAATCCCGCCCAGCATGAGTATGTAGTTGACGCTGCTCGGGACAGAGATGAAATAGAACCAGTCCCAGAAGTCCATCAGGAGGAATGCAAAGAGAAGAGCAGCCACACTGGTCAGATTGAATAGTCGTGCGTAGACGCTCTTGCCCCATCTGTCAATTATGCGACTCTTGACCCGGAGAGCGGAGACCCCACTGTGCTGGAGTCCGAAGACGAGGACTCCGAAGACGGTCAGAAGAAGATCTGCCATGGTGCTCTCACTCCAGCGTAGGTCAATAAGCATTGGCGTATGGCACCATAGAGGGCCTACCGGAGTGCTGCCATATGGAGTCGACATGTGCTCCGTTCTCGGGACTTACTAGCCGGTGACGCAATGTTTATATGCCGCAGTTCACTATAGTTGAGAAATAAACTATAGTTAACGAGGATGCGAGAATGACAGAGACAACCATGAATCCATTCAAGCCCGTAGAGATATGGGATGAAATTGTTGTGAAGGTGAGGGAAGGCGAAGAAGAGAAGCCTGTGGATGCCAAGCACTACCATGTCAGATACATGGTGGGTGAGAGTGAAGACAAGCGATTTGTCGACTCGGGCAGAGACAGCGTGGAGCCCGTCCATGGGAAGACTTTGTTCATAGCGCCCTCAGTACACAAGGTTCACGGAGAGCCATTCCACTATGACGTGTCTGCAGTGCAGAGAATCGCCCTGGAGAGCAATCTCGATGGGAGGGTGAGGGAACTGAACAGAGCGGGACAATGTCAGGACCATCCACTAGTAGAGGTGGCATATCAGAGCGCCCAAGTGGAGTGCTGCGCGATGACCAAGGAGGATGCGGACAAGCAGACAGTGCCAATGCAGTACCTAGCAGGCTATGTCCTTGGTCGGAAAGACGGCACGGTAAAGATCGCGCTTGCCAAGACAGTCCTTGAGTCGGGCGTCGAGTACTACGAGAACATACACATAATTCCCGAGGCAATAGTACAGAGCTGGACCTGTCTCGAGTGAGCACAGACAGGACACCGTGATGCGAAGACAGTTTCCGGGGCGGTTCGAGTCCGCCCCACATTCATACTTCTACGTCCGTACAATAGTTCGCAAATGCTTAAATTTTTAAGCACCTTTGTTTGCGGTTCGAGAGCAACTCTGCTCGGAGTGGCATTTTGTTTGCTAATTGTGCCCTTCGATACTGAGGGTCAAGTTCCGAGTCAGAGCTGAGCAAGAAAGGTGAGCACTATGGCAAGACCAGCGAAGGCCATGATTGACACTCAATATGGCATGGCATTGTGTTCGATCTGCGGCGGTAGTGACTTCTATGAAGACCACACGCGTGGTGAGACTATCTGCACAACGTGTGGCTGCGTTATCAGTGACAAGATACTCGATGCAGGCCCAGAGTGGAGGGCATTCACAGCCGAAGAGAGAAACGCAAGGGCCAGGACTGGTTCACCCATGACGCTCACAATGGCAGACAAGGGCCTTGCCACGACGATAGGCTGGAGCGACAGAGACGCAAATGGACGGTCTATCGCCGCAAACAGTCGTGCTGCAATCTACCGAATGCGCAAGTGGCAGATTCGCACTCTTGTCCATAGTTCACAGCACAGGAACCTGAGCATTGCCATGAGTGAGATGGACCGGCTCACCTCACAACTGGGCATTCCCAGCGAGACCAAGGAGACCGCTGCTCTCATCTACCGAAAGGCTCTTGGAAAGAGACTCGTGCGTGGCAGAAGCATTGAAGGCATGGTTGCAGCGACCATCTACCTCTCATGCCGCATCCACCGCATTCCAAGGCAACTCGATGAGATAGTCACCGAAGCCCGCGTGAACAGAAAGGAGCTGGGACAGTGCGTCCGACTCGTACTCAGGAATGTGCCAATCAAGGTGCCAATCCCGTCTGCAAACGACCTTATGCCCAGAATCTCTGCAGACTTGGCACTGGAAGGCAGGACACTGCGATGCGCCATGGAGATAATCAACCAGGCTCGTCGTAGAGGCATCACAGCTGGAAAGGACCCCGGTGGTCTGGCCGCAGCTGCACTGTACATTGCAGGGATTATCGAGGATGACAGACGCACGCAGAGAGAGATAGCAGAAGCGTCTAACGTGACTGAGGTGACTGTGAGGAACCGCTACAAGGACCTTGCGAACAGCCTCCAGATCACTATCAAGCCATAGAGTGGAGCCACAGACTCCACTCATGACGAGTGAACACAAACTCCTTCTGCATGTTCAGTATACTGTCTGCTGACATGAAGCAGTTCCTACTTGCAGTCTGTGGAATACCTGCCTCAGGCAAGTCAACCCTTGCGAAAGCCATAGCTGCAAGACCGGAGATACCTAGAGCCGCAGTAGTCAGTACTGATAGATGGAGAGACAGCGAGTACTACAGAGAATTCAGACCAGAGAATGAAACAGGGGTCAGGATGGCGGCATTCCAGCAGTCAGCTCGACTGCTCGAAGAGGGAATCTCAGTTGTCCATGATGACACTAACTACTATGTGAGCATGCGCCACGAACTCAGGACCCTAGCGCTAGAGAACGGGTGCCTCTACGCCGTCGTGTATGTGAGCACGCCACTGGACGTGGCTCTGGACTGGAACAGACAGAGGGAACAACCGCTGCCTCCAGACGTGATATCAAGGATATCTCGAAGACTGGACATCCCCGGGGAGAAGTACGCTTGGGATACCCCTCTAGTGACTGTGAACCTCTCCGAGGAGAATGCTGAGGCAGCATCTGTCCGGGTGGTCGAAGCACTGAGAGAGTTGAGGCCAGCAGACCGACCTCCGTCATCAACTCGCGTTTCGACTCACATGGAACTGGACTTGGCCATGCGGTCGCTGATGACAGAGATGCTCTCTGCCAACAGAGCCCTCAGGACTGACACGCGAGTGCACGCCATACGAAAGAGGGTTCTCAAGTGGGCGGTCAGGGAAGATGTCGATGCATCTGACGCCGTCCGGGTTCTCGAGTCAGAACTGAGAAGAGTGTTGGAAGGATAGGCCGTTACAGAGGACTCACCTCGATGGCGGCCCCCCAAGAGAATCGAACTCTCATCGCTTGCGCGATCATGGGTTTGAAGCCCACGGGACTCGACCACGAGTCCTTTGGGGGGCCTCTGATGAGACATACCACTGCGCCATGCTATAGGTACTTTGAGAGCACTGAGAGTGTGTCCTTCTTCCATTCCACTGACTTCTTGGCAAGCTCGGTCGCGAGTCCACCGGGGAGAGGATCGGACCTTGGCAGTGGCTCGAGCTGCCTGAGCCAGCCGCTGGTGGTGAGGGCCAGCGGATGAAGTTCCTCGCCCTCAGTGGCTTTGATGAACATCTCTCTGCCATGAGCAATCTGCATGTACACATCGTCCAGGGGGGCCTTGTTAAGAATAGCAAACACAAGGCGATCCCAGCAGATCTTGGCCAGCAGTGCGCGCTTGACACGCTGCTTGCTGTCATCAGGAAGCTCATTGTACTTGGACACCTGAGACGAGACTTGCGTCATCAGCTCCCCGAGGAGCGACTCTGCATCGGACTTGTCCCGCGACCAGACCACAAACTCAACCTCTTTCTTAGACTCATCCACCCAGACATTCACTGCAAAGGGCTTGTCACCAATCTTCAGTGAGAAGTGAGCCTTGCCCTTGAACACCTGGCTCTCAGCCTCGCTGTACTCCTCAAGGAGAACCCCCGGCCGAGAGGCTACGGCATTCCACGCTATCTTGAATATGACCGCAGACTCCGGGTGCGAGTAGCTCAGCGTACGAGCGGCTTTTGAGTACTGTGTCAAGTCTTCCACGGGCATCCCTCGTGCTCTCTAGCTCCCTTCTGGGAGGGATGTGAGCCCTTTAAGAAGTTTCGTGGATGCACTCTCAACGTCCACGCGTCTTGCTCCAATGGCAGAGTTGACCACCACGTAGCTCTCAGGGTAGTTGTCCACGCAGGCACCGAACTCACCCCGGACCACAACACGAGGACCAGTGACCCTTCGTTCATATAGATAGGCCCCGAGTCTCCGAGCGTCATCAAGACCCACAGTCATTGCACAGGCGATTGGACTCACCACATCGAGTACCCTCTGACCCGTCGTCGAGGCAATCTCCTCAATGCGCGACTGGAGGAACGCTCGGTTCTCAGTCTGTTCCTGCCGCAGCTTAACATAGCCCTCTTCTCCCAACACCAGCATGGCTGCAAGCGTCTGGACTACAGGCGCCGCTGACGCACGTCCCGCATAGGTGGCAGCCGTCCATTCGATGACTTGGCTGTGTGGTGATACAACTATGGAGGCGCCCACTGGTGCAAGGAAGTTCTTGTCGCTGCTCTGAACAATGGCGTCCACCCGTCCGGCGTCTACTGCGGCCCGGATGAGCGCCATGACCTGAGCCGACTGGACCCCATATGCATTGTTGATTACAAGGGGAGTGTTTCTCTCGGCACAGAGTCGTGCTATCTCCTTTACCGGGTCGGGTTCTCGCGGCGGAAAGAAGGTGGTCGTGGCAAGTACGGCTTGGCCACTGTCCGGCCGCATGAGCCTCTCAAGAGCACTCAGATCGGTTTGCACTGCATCCCCTTCAATCAGATTCGGGATGGACACTTCTTCAAGGCCAGCCATGGCAATGGCCCTCTTCGGAGACAGGTGGTCCAGTCGTGGATAGAGCACCTGACGCACCCCGAACTCACGTCGCAGAGCGGCGAGGACAAGGGCAATGGTCATACCGGTCGACAGCGGCACCACGAACCCATGTCGGACGTTACTGAGACCGAGTTTGCGTATGGCGTCGACTGCCACTGTGTTGGCGATGTTCTGCATCAGTGAAGCACCAACCGCCTTGGGTTGAGGATTGGTCACATGTCCGCTGCGTCCAATGCCATGATTGAACCCCAGAGACAGACGACCGATGAGTGGAGAGGCAGCTCGACCCTCCCGCTCTCCCACTCGAGCAGCTTCAGGGTCCTTGTCCGAGTCCAGAGATGAAAGGATGCGAATCAGCCACTCGACTTGGACGTCGTCCAGTGCCTTCTTTGGAAAGTGCCTCCTGTTGATGACATCCTTCACAGGGTTCAACAGTGCACCTAGAGTAGTCAGTCCACGGACTGCCATGTGAGGCGGCAAGACCTCGCTGATTCGCTTCTCAATCTCGTCTTCCAAAGCGGTATTCCTCCTCGGTATATGTTTCGTACAGTACATCAGTGCCCGTGGTGGGCATCGAGTCGAAGACAGCCACCATGACGCCCTTCGTACCAAAGGCCTCGACGAGTCGCCCTTGAACTCCAGCTGGAGTGTGAACGACTCGGTTGATCAGGAGTTCTGCAGACTCACGCCGGGTGGCCAGGCCTTCAACCAGCACGTCAGTCGCTCTAACGCGCTGTACTCGCCCGACTCGGACGTGTTTTTGCAGGAGACGGAGTGTGTCATGAGTCGCCGTTACTTGTCCGGACCCAACCACTCGCATCTGCGTGGGAGGGAGGTCGGACCTCATGAGCAGCACCCTGGACCCTACAGGGACCGGGAGTCTCTCGGCGAGCAGCAGTGCGGCCGTGATGTTTGGGCCCTCGGCCCGGTCGAGCACAACCCAGCCTCTCTCCGTCGCTTCCAGCGGCACCAGCTCCGCTGTGACTGTCGGAATGCCGACTGTCGCGGTCAGGACCATTCTCTTGGTGATGCTGCCTCTGTACAGTGGACTGACATACAGATCCACTGTCAGACTGTCGGACAGACTCATGCTGCCTGGAGAGCAGAGATAGTCCCCACGATGGACGGTCTCGTGGTGTATCTCTGGGACGTTCACTCCCACCCGGTCGCCAGCTGAGGCCTCCTCTCTCTCCGTGCCGAATGTCTGTATGGAACGTACTCTTGCGACAGCCCCCTGAGGCATCAGCTCTACAGTGTCCCCTGTGCGTAACCGCCCCTGAAGGACTGTACCAGTCATCACAGTACCGTGACCTCTGACCAGGAAGGCATGGTCAATGGGAATCAGAAGTGGTGCTGCCGGATCACGTCTCTTGGGCCGGAGGATGGTCAGCAGCTTGGCCTTTAGCGAGTCGATACCATCACCTGTGACTGCAGACACACGGGCGTACTCCACAGTCTTGAAAGATGTCTCAGCCATGATGGCCCTCATACGGTTCTCGACCGCGTGGACAGCTGCGGCTGTCGCGGAGTCAGTCTTTGTTATGGCTACAAGAACACTCTCGACACCCATTGCCTCAAGCACGATGATGTGCTCACCCGTCTGCACTTTCGGTCCCTCGTCTGCAGCGACGACAAGAATAGCCGCATCAATTATGCCGGCGCCCGCGACAACACTGCGGATGAGGTCGGCATGCCCCGGTGCGTCCACCAGAGTGACAAGATAGTCCTCCATGGTGAACATGGTGAAGCCAAGGTCAATGGTTATTCCTCGCTCTTGGGCCTGTGGATGCTTGTCCAGTCCTGCTGTGGACACCTTTGTGCTGAGGACGCGGGCCAGAGAGGTCTTGCCATGGTCTATGTGGCCCACCAGACCGACATGAACTGGAGTCAGACCTGTCATGGTAGTATGAGGGGGGATGATACAGGTCTGTGTTAAACCTTTGTTAGACACGACGGGTTTATTGGGTGACTGGGACCACTCATGGCTATGGTCTCAAGGTCCCTCGAGAAGATGATGCTTATTGCTGTGGGTCTGACCACGGTGATAGTTGTGGGTGTACCGATACTGCTACATACTGTGGACATGCTGAACGGCGCAACACAACTTGAGATGGCCTCCGCCTTTGCAGGCCGGGTCCATGACGCCACGCTTCGGGTGGACAATGGCAGTGCCGCCTCATACTCGATACAAGTGTCTGTACCAGCAGGAGTGACCGTGACGGCCCTTGGCCACACGCTTAGCATAACCTACTCAAGAGATGGAGGCACACCCGTGGTGTGGTCAAAGGAGTATGACCACGAGGTGGCCCTGATAGCACCGACGGCAGAGGGCCCCCATGTCTTGTCTGTCACTCTCTCGGGGGTCTATGTCCATGTGGAGTTCACCAGACTCTGAAACGACTCTCTTGCCAACATTACGGGCACAGGTCGCCAATTCAAATACGGACTGGCTGCTGTTCAGCAAGGTGACCTGTGACACAACTGCCTCTAAGACACAACGTTTTTAATGACGGCTCAGGTCTTCGCCTTCCAACGCCGTAGGGCGAGGTCTGAACACCCATGGCAGACGATGCCGACAAGCTCGACAAGACTGAGGAAGAACGTGACCTCGAACAGGACGAGAAGGTCAAGAAACCCACAACCGAGCCTCCAAAGGAGACCAAGTCTCGAAGGGGCAATCTTGTGGGGATATTCTTCAACGTCAGAATGCTCAGGAGGCTTGTTCAAATCTTCTTCTTCGTAGGCATAAACGCGTACATCCTCGCCTCTTGGACAGGTGGAGAGGCACTACTCGCCTTCTGGCAAGCCGTAAGGACGGCCCTTCCAACACTGCCCATAATTGCTCCTCTCGAGGCCCCCTTTGCAGCAATTGCTGGTTCGTTCGACACACTCCAGAGAGAGCTGACTGCAGGGGCGTTCCCATTCTTCACATTGGGAGCAATGATCATAATCCTCACAGTCTTGGGCAGAGCACCCTGCGCATGGATATGCCCGATTGGTACCATCCAAGACTTCTGTACGCTTCCAAAACGGACTAAGGTCAGACCCTCTCCGAACACTGAGGCGGAACTCAGACGAGTGAAAGGATACCTCTTCTTCCTCGTCATCTTGTTTGCGATCTGGATGGGGGTGAGCAGAATCACGGGCAATGCTGCAAACCTCGAGAAGATACTTGGTATCTTTGCACAGGCCCCATTCGACCCGTTCAACCCTGCATACATACTCTTCTTCAGGATGACTGAGCTGAACTGGCCCAACAGCGTCAACACCCTCTGGTACCTGATGACCTTTGGTCCCATCGCATGGCTGCAGATCATCTTTGTGTTCTTGGTATTCGCAGTGTCCTTCTGGGTGCCAAGGTGGTTCTGCCGCTGGCTGTGTCCAGCTGGCTGGTTCTATGGGGTCTTCTCAAGAGACTCTCTGATCGGCATAGGACGCAATCCCGCAAGATGTACTCCTGACACCTGCAATGTGTGCGAAGTTGTGTGCCCCATGAACATCAGGATACGAAGGTTCCCCTATCAGCACATGTACTCTCCGGACTGCATCATGTGTCTTGAATGCAAGAGCCACTGCCCCAACAAGGCGATTCAGATAAGGTTCTCATGAGAGATTGTCCATAGCCTTCTCAAACGCCTCGCTAACACGGGCGTACAGCTCCATCAGTGCGATGCCTGCCTCTGTGACTCTGGCACCACCACCACCAGTGAGTCCACCAGTCGTACTGCCACCTCGATGGGTCTCCACAACCCTGGTACCAAGCCGTGCCTCCACATTTCGGATTAGGCCCCATGCGTACCTGTACGACATGCCGAGGCTCTCTGCACTCTTTGCGATGCTTCCGGTCGTCTGAACAGCCCTCAGAAGCTTGAATGTACCAGCTCCGAAGACATATTCGCCGTCCTTCTCAATCCACAACTTCCAGACCGGTTGCAGTCTTCCGAGATCCAATACGAGTACCTGCCAGCAAGACCAGTCAGTGACCCCATCTCATTCTTTCGGGCTTCGTGTCCTCTTTGTAGGCCTTCTTTATCTTCTTGTAGTGGTCCGCACAGAGATACACTCTCCGTGCACGGGGGTCCTTTGTCTTGAGCCCTGAACGAGAGAGGGTCTCACCAATACGCGTTGTTGAAAAAGACTTCTTGGAGGGCTTGTCACAGCCCTGGACGCTGCAGATTTTCTCAGACTTCTCCAAGGTATGCCACTTCATGTGTGGGACTGGGAGCACAATTATAACATTATCTCATCTGGGAGTGAGAACGGGTCCCCTCTCAAAGTCGAAGACAACACGTTCCTCTCCTTGGTAGCTGACGCGGAGTGACGATGAGTCATCCACTGACCCAATACATACTGCACGCATCCCATGCTTGTTGACGCACTTGGTGACCTGTTCAATTCTTCCCTGACTTACCGAGACAAGAAAACCCAAAGACAGGTACATTCGAATCCAGTCAATGAGTGGGATGGGAATCGGTCGGCTTGCATTTACACTGTCAAGGTCGACCAGCCCGCCTACACCTGAGTACTCAAGCATCATGCCGGAAGTCCCTATCAGACCTGCAACTGAGACATCCTTTGATGCACTCAGAAGGTGCGCCTTGGCCAGTGCATTCATGGTGGAGAGGCGGAGACCTATGACATCGGCACTACGACCAGTGACCGAGTCCCAGCCTAAGCGATAGTGGACGCCCCGCTGACCCGCAGGGTCGAAGATCAGGACCAGTGAGTCACCGGGACGGGCGCCGCCTGCGGTGAGCAAGTCCTTCTTGCGAACTCTCCCGGTGGCAGAACCGACCACATATGTCGAGCGGGACTGGGGGTTGGTGTGTCCTCTCACGATGGGTACTCGAAAGGTATGTGATGCCTCGATGAGGCCACGCAGCATCTCCTCTCCAATGGAGGGGGAGGAGTACGACAGAGCAACAGCGAACGAGGTGGGGATGCCACCTGCCGCATAGATGTCCATGACACAAGCGAGGACGACGTTGAAGCCTGCGGCTCGGGGATGTGCGACACAGAGTTCCTCCACAATGGAGTCAGTTGTCAGGAGGACGGTGTCTGCAGAGCCTCCCTCAATGGCCGCCGAGTCCTCGCCTAGAGTGTGCTCGGAGACCCCCGCGTAGGACTCTTTACGAAGACGCCCTATTATGGCTGGGAGGACGTACTTCCGGGTGATTCCATCAAACCTGTGAAGAACACCCACTATCTCGTCAATGTCACTCAACAGCCATCACTTGCCGTTCATCTCTGATTGGACCGTGCTGGACATAGGAGTCATGTCGCCCTCGTGCAACGAGTCTGCGGTCACTCCTGGAGGCCTTATGAGGTGTCGAGCCGACCTCAGGCGCTCCGTTTCCGCAAGGAGACACATAGGCACCACTCAGCGATTTCCAAGACCGTCCGACTATTGGCGCCTGTTGCATACCCGAGTCGTTCACGACCCGAACATCCTAAGGACAGCGGCAATCTGGTCCAGCAAGATGCCAATTCCCAGTAGGGACAGTCCAACCATGAAGAAGATCAGAGCCCGCATCTCAGGACGGACTTCTTCGAACATCTCAGCACATTCTCCGTGTGGAAGCCGATGTGTGAGCCTTATAGAGGTTGCGGACTCTTGCGCGGCACCTGACGCCCCAACAGGTATTCTTCACCAGCAAGACAAATAAGCAGAAACTGCATCCTAGCCGTAATCTCATCTAGCCTGTCTTTCGGTGAGTCTTAAATGTCGAACAAGGCTGAGAATGCAAAAGCCTTCGGTGCTCTACTGGCACAAGCATGGGAGAACACTCCCTCGTTCATCTGCAGCAATGACGACTACATCTATTGCCTGTTTCCAGCGGACAGCACGAAGGAGAAATGGGTGGAAGCATCCATCACATTCCCGGATGGTTCACTGGAGAAGAAGGAGATTGACCCAACGAAGGCGATTGCACTTCTCGTAGAGGAACTTAAGGTCCTGCCAGACTATGGTGCCGACTCGATTGTCAACTCAAAGGCCAAGCTTGACGAGGCAGCAGCCCGTCTTGCCAAACTAGTCTAGTCCAGATGCGAGAGTGACCTGTGGGGTCCACACACACGGCCCGAGTGGCGAGATTGTCTGATGCCAAAACCGAGTGTTCTCTGCCCAGCATGCGGTCTTGAGGTCCCGATGGGCCGTTTCTGCAAGAACTGCGGCAGCCCACTTCCCACCGAACTGCTTCCTGCAGAGGAGACCTCGCAACAGGAACTTGTGGCTGATGGACAGGTGGAACCTGAGCCTTCAGAAGACCAGACGAAAAGTGACCTCGATGAGGTCGCATTGCCGGACTTTGGTGTCCAGATTGACGGCATAGACTCAATGACCCTTGCGCTGCTGCTCTCACGCTCTGAACTTGAGCTGATAGATGCTGAACTTGACCACATGATTGGTGTCATTCAGGCAACCAGACAGGCTCTAAAGCTGACACAGGCCGACAAGGCGGTGCTGACGCGAAGAGCCGAGGAGCTGAAGGAGTCATTTGAGAGCCTAAAGTCGCGCAGAGAGGAACTCGGGAGGGTGTCCGGTGAGGTCATCCTGGAGAGCATACTGAAGGACATCCATTCCCAGCGCAAGAAACTTGAGAAGCTGGAAGCAGCAGCAGAGACTCTGGATGCGTCAGTGGTCCGGGAGCAAAAGACGCAGCTCACTTCGCGGCTGAAAGAACTTGACAGCGACCGCAAGACGGCACTGAAGGTGGCCAAGGGTTGGCTCAAGGCCTTTGAACAACGACTTAAGGAGATGGACCGAGAAATGAGCCGACTAGATGCCAGACACAAGATTGGCGAGGTGGCCGATGACTCATACGAGGAGTTGAGAAGGAGAGGCGACCGGCTGATCAGAGTGGTTCAAGGCGGCCAGAAGCGGCTGGATGAGATGATAAGACAAGCTGAGAAGATATGAACGGAATTGATGGCCGAAAGGAGGCCAGACTACGATGACAGACCTGCCTGACTGTTCTCCCTCATGCAAGAGCTTCAAATGTGAGGCAAGACCGCCTGCACTCAAGGTGGTACAGGAGAGGGGGAAGAAACGACTCTGGTGCGTGATGGTGGACGATACATGCGACGGGGCGTGGTGCCAATACAGCTACTGTGCTGAGAGAAAGATGACACCTGAAGGCA
The DNA here is from genome assembly GCA_013388835.1 of Candidatus Thorarchaeota archaeon. Taxonomy (NCBI): domain Archaea; kingdom Promethearchaeati; phylum Candidatus Thorarchaeota; species Candidatus Thorarchaeota archaeon. Next base: position 55,268 of record JACAEL010000068.1, read on the forward strand.
AGTGCAAGCGCAACTCGACAAGATTGGACTTGGAATCAGTGGTCCTACCTGAGGACCTAGAAGACCCGTCGGCAATACCGCGAAAGTACGTGAAGAAGCTCCGCGAGAAGAAGATTACATAGGCACGCGCCAGTCGCTGTGAGAAGCGAGTTGCTCAGAGGGGCTAATCGAACCAGACGTCATACTTGGTTTGCACTTCGATCAGCTGCTGCTCCGTAGGCTTGCACGACAGGAACTAGCGCTCACGCGAGGAGCGGAGTCATCTCATCTATGGCTTGTGCCAGACGAAGGAGTAGTAGGCAATCTCACCAGTCTCTTTGACTGTCGCAACTATGAACTTCTTGCGGACGCTGGTGGCGAGGCGACCAGCTCTCACGATGTCCAGTGGCAAGACACCTCTCTTCTGGGGAATGACGTGGACTAGGAAGGGGGCATGGTCAAGCCCGGGGCCCTTCTCGTAGACTGCAAAGTCAGTCCCGAACTTAAGACCCGGCCGAATCACGTAACCTCTCTCCCTGAGCTCGTTGTAGACTAGTGCCCTGTCCCGAAACTCATCCCATCGTCTAAGACCCAGACTGATGAGTTCCTCTTCGCTCAAGTATCGGTCAACACTAGAGTCATGTACTGCAAGCAGTCCCTTCTTGACAAGGTACACACACTCAAGGAGTGACAGCTCCAAGGGCTTGTCAAAGACGTTTGACTTCGGCTTTCTGATGCCCACCGGCTGACCGAAGTATCCTAGTGCGTACAACCACATGCCCTGACTAGGATTCCAGACGATGGCACGTTCTCCGACCAGCTCTGCTTCGGCTGGTCCCTCTGTGCCGTCGGACATCAATGGACACACTCCGGCAGTCACGTGTTGAGCGTCAGAGAGATGCCACGGATTGTGTTGGCAGCATCCTCACTGAAGTTGGCAATCTCCTCAAGCACGTTGACAAAGTCGCGCATATGAAGGATCTGTTCCAGCGGCACTTTACTCGGGTACAGAAGGGCCCAGACATCCCTCATTACCGCATCTATCGCTTTCTCAGTCCTGCATATGTCGTCAGTCTTGGCAATGGAGGTCTCGATGTTGATTGAGAGGAAACGGATGGCTTCTCTCTGATGGGACACAATCTCAAGAATCATCGTGCTGAGTTCGGACACCTTCTCTCTGAGCTTGCCTTCAGGGCGCCACACATGTGTTATGGCCGCAAGGTGATAGCAGGCTATCTCTGCACCGTCAATCAGCTTGTCGTTGTAGTGTACCAGTCTGAGAAGGTCCTCGCGTTGCATCAGTGTGTTTGCGGAGGCAAGGTTGTTGAGAATGGTCCGTTTGAGTTCGTCGCCCTTGACTTCCATCTCGGTCATCTTCGCCAGGTCTTCTGGACTGACCGTCTTTCCATCGTCCAGCCAATTCGCAATTGCACTGCTTAGCACCTTTATTGCAGACGACGCAATCCTGAAGTGCTCGTCAAGGACCTGCGTCATCTTCGCAAGCTCACTACTGATATATCGCCCATTGTCGAGAACCATTTGCTGCCATCCTCACAGAACGGGACCCTCTAGAACATGTTAAAAAACATTGTCAACGCTCGACAAGAGCGGAGAAATAGAACATGGAACTGTGGCAGCTGCTTGTGGCAGTGATTCAAGGGCTCGTTGAATGGCTCCCCATCAGCAGTGAAGGTCAGGTAGTGCTCTTCTTATACAGCACGGGAGCCGTGAACTACGAGGATGTGATCTCACTAGCAATCTGGCTACACTTGGGAACCACAATGGCCGTTGTGGCTCGCTATCCTCGGGACATTGTGAGTCTGGTGACTTTGAGAGACCGGAGACTACTACGACAACTGCTCATTGCCACCGCTGCCACAGCCGCCGTAGCTATCCCGCTATACTTCACACTCCGAACGGTTGTGACTGCAGCCACAGGAGATTTACTGAACATGTTGGTGGGCGGCTTGTTGATTGTTACCGCGCTCATGTTGTACCTTCCAGGGAAGAGGGGCGTGGACATGACCACTCAGACAAGCGAGCACGAGGCCTCAGACAAGAACATGCTGCTTGCCGGACTGGCGCAGGGCTTCTCCGTGCTACCGGGACTGAGCAGGTCTGGTCTGACCATCTCAGCGCTTCTCATGCAGCGAATCGACAAGAATACTGCGTTCCGACTCAGCTTCATCATGAGCGTGCCTGCAGTACTGGGGATACTCGGTCTAGAGGTGCTGCTCGGACACGGAGTGACCAGCATCTCGCCGCCAGACCTAATGCTCATAATTGCGGTGGTCTTCTTCTTCGGACTACTGTCCATGGAGGCGCTAATTAGACTTGCTGCCCGAGTCAACTTCTGGCGCCTGTGCCTCATACTGGGAGCCATAACTGTCGCCTTTGGACTGCCAGCGCTTCTATAGACACCTCTCATTGACAGCTCAGATGCTGCCTCGCTTCTGCAGCATTATGGCAATCGGTGCGTTCGCCTTGCGCCACTCGGCCAGCTTTCCCTCGTAGTCCAGCGGGATTGGATGGCGTCCGTGGTTGCCCAGAATGATGAACAGCGTGTCCTGACGCGCTTGCCTGAGAAGGACCTTGATCCAGTTGTCAGTCCTCCGCACAATCTTCTCCAGCAGGGTGGTGGGAGGCGTCTTCTGACCGTACTGAGCGTAGAGACTCTCAAAGTCGAGGAAGTGAAGAAACAGCAGGTCACTCTTTGCAATCAACTTGGTCGACTCGATGTATGTGGTCATGTCGTCACGGGTCTTCACGGTATATGCAGGATTGAAACCGAATGTCTCCATGTCGTCCTCCCGACATATTATGCGTACAATCTTGCCATACTCACGGATACGGTCCAGTAGATGACTGGTCTGCGACCCTCTGAAGACCGTGTTGAGCAAAGGGACTGCGTACGGGTCGTCGGTCTCGATGAGAGCAAGAGCCTCCATATACTTGATCAGTGCCTCAGGTTTGTGAACAACGGCCTCGAAGAGACCGAAGTTGTCGATAGCAATGAGTACAATGGCCTTGGGACTGAACCGCTGCGTCAGCTCTTCACACGGAGACGGCATACCGTCAGGTATGGCCATACCCATTAGACTAAGAAGCGTCGACGGAAACTCCCATGCAGTGGTTCGTACCTGAGGGAAGGACATGTCGGACCTCTCGCAGAGTGGTCGTCAGAGGTGCTGCGTTTAAAGGTATTCTTGACTTCACAGCTCGTGCGGTGTCACGCATCTGCCGCAGAGACCGACCAGTCTGGCGCAGATGCAGTCCCATTCCAGACATGTAATCAGTAGCAGCATGGCCGCATCGTTCACTCCATCCGTGAGCCAGTTCATTCTCTGTGCGTGAGCTGACCTGATGAAAGAGTTATTACGGATTCAGCAGGTGGTTCAGAAGAGGCATAGAAGTGACCATCCGGGACATCGTCTTCAATCCAAACGTCCGTTTCATCCTAAGTGGAGGAAAGGGGGGTGTCGGCAAGACGTCTTGTGCAGGCGCGATTGCAGTCCTGTCAGCCAGACACGGTCTCAGAACACTTGTGATATCTACCGACCCTGCCCACAGCCTGAGCGACAGCTTTGACCAGAACCTGTCGGGCGGAGAGATAATACCTATCGAGGGGTTCAACAACCTGTGGGGTATGGAGATCAATACTGAGAAGGGAATGAAGGAGTTCCAAGACAGTCTGAGTGGAGCTTCACCGGGACCTGAGATGGAGATGGCCACCCAGTTTCTGGGCGGGATGGAGGGGATGACACCACCCGGTTCAGACGAAGCAATGGCCTTTGGCAAGATGCTCGAGTTCATCGGCGATAACAGCTATGACAGAGTCGTGTTCGACACGGCACCCACTGGTCACACACTCAAGCTACTGGAGCTGCCAGACCTCTTGGACACATGGCTTGGCAAGATACTGACCCTCAGACAGAGGCTAAGCGGCATGTTCTCGGGACTCCGCGCAATGATGGGCGGCGAACCTCAGGAGGACAACTCATGGGAGATGCTTCAGCAGACCAAGGAGAAGATACGTGCTGCGAGGGTTGAGCTCTCAGACCCAGAGGTGACGCAGTTCGTAGTAGTGATGATTCCGGAAGCAATGGCACTGTTTGAGACCCAGAGGCTGATTGCAAGCCTGAACACATGGCACATCCCAGTGAGCAACCTGATTGTCAACCAGCTTGTGCCACCCAATCCGACCTGTGCGTTCTGTAGCAGAAGGCATGAGATGCAGAAGACGAACATGGCCGACATAAGGGAGATATATCATGACCTGGACATCGTCGAAGTGCCACTATTTGACAGGGAGATACGAGGCACGGATGGTCTCATGGAATTGGGAAGGATACTAGTGGGAGAGGAGGACATCTAGATGCGACATGCAACAAGGAAGAAGGTCCTGTCACTCCTGCTGTTGACCCTGTTCTTGCTCTCCGCAGTGGCCGCAGTGTATCTGCTCTACAGACCTTGATAGACAGTCGGACCGTGACGAGAACACTGACGACTAGATGCCAGTCACACGCTTGACAACTGGCGGTCGGATCTTGTAGAGAATCCTGCCTCCACAGTAGGGACACTTCACACCAGGTAGTGTCTGAAGCCCTTCCCTGGTCACTTCCTTGTGGCAACTATGACAGACATAGACCATGCGTGATTCCCAAGACCGCACAACTGGTTGACAATATGAAGGTTTGCTTCAGTGCCTGCCAGCAGTGTCAGCTTCTGGTATGACCTCACCGGCTAGAAGACTTGGGCTGACTACAGAGGTCACTCTCACGGTGACGACAGTGCCGGGCGAGAAGCCTCCGGTCACCGTCATCATTGGACCGTTTTCAAGACCGTACACGATTGTCTGGCCGAAATGTTCCCAGGAGGGCTCGGCCGCAATCCCTCGAACAAGCCGCCCCACGTAGTCCTCCTTCTTGGACAGGTTGATGCGGTTTGCCTCCTTCCGCAGGGCACTGGCGACTGGGTCGTTCCTGTTCGAGTCTGGGAAGCCATCAAAGGCGGTACATGGAAGAGACTGAAAGCCGTAGAGGATTATCCTTCCGGCCCCTGCCTCACTGAGCTGTCTCATGAGAGCGACAGACTCTGCTACCGACTCGGGGGATTCCTCCGGCAGTCCGTAGATGAAGTAGACGAAGGGGCTCATCCCGTGTGCGTGGGCGGTCCTGACGGCCCGTATGACGTCATCTGGCGAGCCGCACTTTCCTATGCGCTTCATGTGACTGGCAGAACCGGTCTCCACACCAATGTTTGGACGACTACCGGGGAGCAGCTCGGAGAGAAGTTCGGCTACTCGGTCATCAAGAAGACAGGCCTTAATGTTCTCGATTGAGAGGTGGCAGCTGCCATTCCGGAACTCCTCAATGTGCGTCACAGTGGACAGAAGACTGCGAATAGCATCAAGGTTTGCTCGTGGGTGGCATGGGTCAGTCAACGGATAGGGAGCCCTGAAGTAGTCCAAGAAGTCCGGCGCCTCGAGGACGACACGATGAACACCAAGCTGAACCAGCTCACGAATCTCGCGGGCAATCGACTCTACGCTTCGAGACCTGGGTGGCCCCCAGGTGCCAGGCACACTGCAGAAACCACAGCCGGGTGGAATGCCCTGTGGACAGTCGAGACGAGTCATCGGATCCTCCGACTCGCAGTTGCCACACTCATTGCACAGACGGCCGTTTGGCAGTCTCATCGACGGTCTGCGATAGTTGGAACACCCTCTCAAGACCTCCACATACACCTTGCTTGCCTGATAGGTCGCGTAGTCAACGATTCTCGTCGTGGAGGGCGTGACAGTGTCAGACAGCCGGTCAGGGGGAACCAGAGGTCTTGGGGCCGTGATCTTAGGCCCATGCGGACTCAGATACGCAATCCCTCTCACGTCCTCAAGATTGCATTGTGATGCCAGCGCATCTGCATCAAGTAGTTCCCTCAGTGTCAGCTCTGCCTCCCCAATCACTACCAGGTCAGGACGAACCTCCCTGAGCAGGGTGAGTGGGTCTGACGCGATGGGACCCCCCACCAGTACCGGGCCATGTCTGGACTGCCTCCGCCACGTCCGGACCAGCTGCTCAACAGCAGCCAGGTCCATGGTCATTGCACTGACTGCAAGTACATCGTACCCAGTCATCTTTCGATTGTTGGAGAGCAGGTCCTCTACTCGATGTATCCTGCAGCTGACCCCTCGCTTTTCTAGGACTCCGGCCACAGTCCTAGGCCCACTGCCAATCGAGTCACGAGATGTGGCACGCTGCCCTCGTCCAGCGCTCAGAGCGTCAACCACCAAGACTCTGTCATTCAATGGAACAACTCAGCTCACTTACGGGCGGGTCGAACTCATCGCGTGGTCAAGCTCAGTTGAACTTATATGTACGACTGACGACAAAGAGGCACGCCAAAATCCAAGTCAACAAAACTCAGGAGAAAATGAACTCTGTCAGAACGACGCGGCATATGTCCGAACTGTGGTCTCCCGGTGGATCTATGCGTCTGTGAGACGATAGCCCAAGAGGAGGCAAGAATCACGGTGACTGTGGAACGCAGGAAGTGGGGGCGCCTCACTACCATTGTCACAGGCTTCGACAAGAGCATCGACCTAGGTGAGATGGCGGGCAAACTCAAGAGCAAACTTGCATGCGGTGGAGCAGCGAAACACGGTCATGTAGAGCTTCAGGGCGACCACAGAGGTGTGATCCAAGACATTCTTGTCAACCTAGGATTCCCCCAAGATATAATCCACATTGACTGGTCATTTACGGAAGATGGCAGACGATAATCATGCTTCGTGTGCTTTTCCTTGAGAGAGCCGGACGCGGTTCTATTTGTCAACAGACTCATCCATAGAGATGTCCAACACACGGACGATCTCCTTGTAACGATTGCGTACCGTCACTTCCGTGACACGTGCCACCTCAGCAATCTCCCGCTGGGTACGCCGCTCGTCAAGCATGATTGACGCCACATAGATAGCAGCTGCTGCTAGCCCCAGAGGGTCTCGACCAATCGTCAGTCCCTTGTCTCTGCTCTGGTGCAGTATCTCCACAGTCCTCAGCTGCACTGGGCTTGAGAGTGAGAGTTCTGTGGCGAAACGCGAGATGTAGTCGATGGGATTGGAGAGCGGAATCTTGATGCTCAGACTGCGAAGGAGAAGCCGGTAACACTGTCCTAGCTTCTTTCGGTCCACTCGCGACACATCCGCAATCTCATCGATAGGGCGCGGCTTGAGCCGTATCCGACACGCTGCATAGAGAGTAGCAGCCACCATGGCCTCAATTGAGCGACCGCGGACCAACTTTTGGACTATTGACTTCCGATAGAGCAGGGCGGAGAGCTCCTGTATGGGTTTGGGAATCCCCAGCTGAGAAGCGAGTCGTTCCAGCTCGGACATCGCCTGAGCAAGGTTTCGGTCTATGGATGAGTGGACCCTGCTGCGTATCTGCCACTTGCGTAGACGGTAGATCTCAGACCTGCGTGTGGGAGACAGTTTTCTCCCAGCAGTGTCACGGTCGCGCCAGTCTATGACAGTAGACAGACCCTTGTCATGCACGGTGTAACGCATGGGTGCTCCAACACGACTTCGTACATCCGACTCTTCAGAACTGAAAGCCCTCCACTCGGCGCCCGTGTCGATTCGGTGGTCAGAGAGGACCAGTCCGCATCCTGAGCATACGCGCTCTCCACGTGTGGTGTCCTCAACCACATTTGAAGACCCGCACTCTGGACAGGTGACCTTCATGGAACTGTAGCCACCTAGTTCTTTGCCGTTGCCGGCCTGTGCTCGTGAGTTGTTCAAATGCAGTTTCCCCTAGAGAACTGTGTTCAGTCGGAACTCTACGTCCTTGCAGCCAACCAAAGGGGTCAATGACCTAGCATGAAGAATTGTAAAACTGCGCTTTTAATGATTGTGGGACTTGACCCGGTGTTATGCTTGTGAGGTCAGGAGACCAGACAACGGCCATGTGCAGACCAATACGATGTGCTCTAGGTGGTTATCTCGTGACCATCCTCAGTTATTATCACCGTGTGCTCGTTCTGCGATACGAACGTACCTTTCTCCTCAGCAAGCACATGATGTGCATACAAGGCGCCATTTGAGCGGAGTTCTCTGATTGCCATCTTGAGCGCGGTATGGTTCATCCTTTCGGCAAGCCAGCGCTCTGCAAAGGGGAACTCACGGTATTCCTTTCGGACAATCCCCAAGAACTGCTTCGTGCCCTTGAAGCGCACGGGCACACGAATGGGCAACAACTGGTAGATCAGAGGATTTGGCAGGTCGGTCACATTTCCCGACCCGGTGCTTGCAAAGGTCTCCACTGCATAGACCTCTCCAACCTCGACAGTGACCTCCGACTTTCCGGACACGCAGGGAATCTGCTTGTCAGAGTGCAACTCGTACGCCTTGAGCTGATGCCCGGACAACTGACGTATGGGTTGGAAGCCAGCGCTCTTTATCGTGTCTTCTATGAGTGCGCCAATGGTGTTCAGCTTGGCTCCCGGGCGAAGAAGCTCGATTGCGACTCTCGTAGCATCTTCAGAGGCCTTCACAAGCGACTGATGCTCAGGGTTGAGCGCCACCGTGAACGCACTGTCAGAGATACACCCATCAACGTGTGCACCCACATCAATAGTCACGAGGTCACCCTCCTCGATTACGGATGCGTCATTCACGGGACATGTGTAGTGGGCAGCAACGTTGTTGAGTGAGATGTTACACGGGAAGGCAGTACCAGTCGCATGCTGTCTGATGTAGCCCTCGACCGCTTCGACTATGTCGATGAGCTTGGTGCCGGGCTTTACCATTGGCCGGGCGAGGTCTAGAGCTTCTCGGGCCACTTTGCCAGCTTCTCGCCACTTGGTCCAAGGGTCTTCTGTCGCAGTGCCTTGAGCCTTGACTGCCTTTTCCTCTGACATTGAGAATACCTCAACAATTCGAAACGAACAGAAGAGGAAGGACAGATAAGAGTGACGGACGGTACTCCGTTAGAGTATCTTCTCTATCCGACTTGCAATCCTGGACATCATGAAGAAGATGAAGCCTAGATTGACCTTCTTGTTTGTGAGGACTGCAAGCAGGGCGTCATCTCCAGCATTGGAGATTATCACGTATCCCGACTCGCCCTCCACAAGCATCCTGGTGAGTTCTCCACGCTTCAATTGCTTGAAGACCTTGCGCGTGGCCATGTCTATCTGGGTTGACCTACCCGCAATCACGTCCTCATCGGGCAGGGTGTCCTTCGGAATGTTCTCGGGAAAGTGAGAACAGATTGTCAATCCCTGTGACTTGGAGATGATGAGACTGGCTTGAACATTGCCCTGAGAGGCCTTGCTTAGGTCAACAAGCAGTTCATTGAGCATCTCGGTCTTGCTGGACACCTGGGCATAATCCTCCCTGGGGTCGTTCTAGAGTACGACCAAGCTCAGCTATTTAAACTCTCTTGGAGCCTGCCCTTTTCAGAGCCCGAACCATCTCTGAGAGTCCAGCACCCCTGTCGTGAAGTGCATGCTCCTCAATGTAAGTGCCCTGCACAACAATGGAAGCACCCGCCTCAACAGCTCCCACAACCGACTCTGCAGTATTGAAACCACCACCCGTTATTACCGGAATGTCGACGAATTGGGCAACCGTAGAGATCATCTGTGGCGGTACGCCTCCACCCTCTGCACCACTGCCAGCCTCAAGATACACAAGCTTGAACCCAAGGTACTGAGCCGCCAACGCATACATGAGGGCAAGCTTTGGCTTGTCTCTGGGAAACACCTTGGCATCACCCACCCATGCCGCGGTCTTGCCGGGATGGACGAGCAGGTATGCCATCGGAATCGTCTCAATCCCTGTGAGCTTGACCTGTGCAGCCCCAAGTGCCTGAGCACCTATGATCCAGTACGGATTGGTGGAGTTGAGAAGGCTCATGAAGAACATGGCGTCAGCATAGCGTGAGACCCCGGAGATGTTACCGGGAAAAAGAATGGAGGGTATCTCTACCGCATCGGAGATGGCCTTGACGGACTCGTCGATTATGCCGAAGGCAGTGCTGCCGCCTATCATTATCGCGTCGGTGCCTGCCTTCTCGGAGATCTGAGCCAGCTCAACCACGGTCTCGGTTGACACTTTCAACGGGTCAGGGTCAAGAAGTGAGAAGTGACATGCGCCATCCGTCTTCAGTTTCTCAGTGATATAGGTCCAGACCTTGCCGCCCATGAAATCCACTCCGCGGGTGTCCAGTCCGGGCATTCGAGGCCCTTTTTACACTTTTGGTGAGATGCCTAATGGCTCGACAACACAAGGAGGGGGCTTGTCATCAGGGCGACCGACGCAGACGGGGCAAGAACCTACCGGTCCGCAGAATGTAGGCCCTGTATTCCTCTCCAAGATGCATGACCAGATGGTCTTCCTCGGCCAGCATGACATAGTAATAGCCAGGAAGACCAGCGAATAGCACGGCTGCCACAACGGATGGCAACATCATGAAGAGAGCAACGAAGGACAGCCAGTAGGACAGGTATGACGGGTGGCGGACGCGGGAGTACGGACCGCTCTCCACAAGTACGTGACCGTTCCAGTCCGGAGCCATTCTGCGACGCGCGAAGCGTGACCAGCCATGCAGGAACACACCAGTCAACAGCAGAGATAGCCCACCAGCCCAGACGATGAATGGCGGGTCAGCAATGGGGAGGAGCAGAGAGACAAGTGCGCCGTCCGCACCGAACAGCCATGCCAGCGAGATGAAACACACCAAGCCAAAGGCCGTGAGCGTTGAAATACTGACTAGTGCAATGGCCATCGCAGACACTGGAAAGCGCGGTTCGGAGAGCAACCTCTCGGGTCGTGACCGGACCTTCTGGATGTCAAGATAGAGATGCAGCACCACATCCATGAGTGCTGCGGATGACACGAGAGGACCAGCGACGGAGAAGTCAAGCATGACTCTGAACTGAGGACTGCGGCAGATTAGACTTGCGCTGGTGAGTGATGAACTGTCTTCCGCAACCATTAACTAGCTCTGTTGACAGCCCGTCTGGTATCCAGATACTGGCTCCAGAGGACAGAACTATGCCTGAGAAGAGGATTGGCGTGTTCCTATGCCACTGTGGTAGCAACATCGCTGGCGTGGTCGACATTCCCCGCGTGATGGAAGCAATCAGAGGACTCCCGGATGTGGCCCATGTCGAAGACTACAAGTATGTGTGTTCCAGACCAGGTCAGCAGCTGATCAAGGATCGAATAAAGGAACTGAGGCTCGAACGAATAGTCATCGGCTCATGCTCGCCAAGGATGCACGAGATAACGTTCAGAGAGACCATGCGGGAGGCAGGTGTGAATCCGTTCCTTCTTGAAATAGCCAACCTCAGGGAGCACAACAGCTGGATTCACTCAGCCCAGCCTGAGGCTGCCACACAGAAGGCCATCGACTTGGTGAGGATGGCTGTTGCACGTGCAAGACTCCTAGAACCTCTCAACGAGCCGGTGGTGGATGTGAAGAAGTCCACGCTGATCATAGGCGGCGGCATCGCGGGCATCTCGGCAGCGCTTGACCTCGCCAATGCAGGGTTCCAAGTGTATCTTGTTGAGAAGCAGGCCACAATCGGCGGCAAGATGAGTCGGTACGACAAGACATTTCCAAGCTTGGACTGCGCGGCCTGCATTCTGACACCAAGGATGGCGGAGGTTGGTGCACACCCAAACATCGACCTCTTGACGATTGCCGAGGTGGAGAAGGTCGAAGGCTATGTGGGCAACTTCACTGTGACAGTGAGACAGAGGCCCCGCTTCGTGGATGTGGACAAGTGTACCTCCTGTGGGGAGTGTGCCAAGGTCTGTCCAGTGGATGTGCCGTCAGAGTTCGATGCTAACCTCAGCTACAGACGCGCAATCCACATACCGTTTGCACAGGCCGTTCCATCAGCATATGTGCTGGATATAGACACATGTCTTGGCATGGACACAGTGAGATGCGGAAAGTGTGCGACGGTGTGCGAGCCGGGGGCGATCGACTACGATGACCGTGAGAAGACAGTCGTCCTTGAGGTCGGGACCATCATAGTTGCCACTGGGTTTGACATTTTTGACGCGACCAAGAAGGATGAGTATGGCTACGGTGACTATCCGAACGTGGTCAACATACTGGAGATAGAGCGGATGATGAACGCGTCAGGTCCAACTCAGGGCCACGTCGTCAGACCTTCAGACCTAAGAGAACCAAAGCGTGTGGTGTACGTTCAGTGCGTCGGGAGTCGAGATGAGAAGACCAACAAGTACTGTTCAAGAGTCTGCTGCATGACGGCGGTCAAGCAAGCACGGATGATAAGAGACAAGCTCGGTGCAGAGGTGTTCGTCTTTTACATTGACCTGCGCACGTTCGGCAAGGGCTATGAGGAGTTCTATGAGGCGACCGCACAGGCGGGGGTGATGTTCATTCGTGGCAGGGTCGGAGAAGTCATCCAGGATGACGAGACCAAGTTGCTGACGGTCAGAGGCGAGGACACTCTTCTCGGAAAGCCAATTCAACTTGATAATGTTGACATGGTGGTCCTGGCAACAGGTGTTGTGTCCCCGGCCACAGCGGACAAAGTCGCAAAGGTCCTCAATCTCAGCAGGTCACCGGACGGCTTCCTGTTGGAAGCACACCCAAAGCTCAGACCAGTTGACTCCTTTAACGATGGGATCTTCGTCGCCGGAATGGCACAGGGTCCCAAGGACATACCCGACACAGTGGCACAGGCAAAGGCCGCAGCTGCCGGTGCGATGTCGCTGATGGGCAGAGGCAAAATCCGTGTAGAACCATACTACTCAGTGGTTGATGAGGACAAGTGCGCAGGCTGCAGAGTGTGCGTCTCCGTGTGTGCCTACAATGCGATCTCGATTAACGCAAGAGGACATGCGGAGGTCAATCCGGCCATATGCAAGGGCTGCGGCACCTGCACATCGACCTGCGCAAGTGGAGCAATCAAATCACAACACTACACAGACGGCCAGATATCTGCGATGATTGCCGAGTATCTCTCTGCACACGATTAGAGTCATGTCAGTCAAGTATATCTGTTGACAGCCGACCGTCATCGCCTGTAGATTAGAACATGACCGACGAGCTGACCGTGGCAATCCTTGCTGGTGGTGAGAGCAAGAGGTTCCGGTCAGACAAGGCTCTTGCACTGTTCCGAGGGGTCCCGCTCCTCACACACATGGTGGGCATTGCTCGAAGACTTTCCAACAGGACACTCGTGATAGTGTCCGATGATGAACAGAGAGGGAGAGTCAAGAAGGCGGCTGAGCCTGCCCGCATAGAGGTGGACCCCGATGGCGCGATGAAGTGCGCACTGACCGGTGCTGTCACAGCCTTCGAGTTGGCTGAGACCAGACACACCATGCTTCTCCCGGTCGACACTCCACTTGCCAAAGTGGAGCTGCTGAGGGTCATTGCTGACCTCGCACCGGGTCACGGTGCAGTTGTCCCGTCGTGGCCAAACGGAAACACCGAGCCGCTCCATGCGGTGTATCTCAGCGAACACGCCTATGCAAGGGGACTGAGTGCGCTGGACGAAGGAAAGAGAAGAATGCAAGACCTACTTGACTCACTAAAGAGAGTCCTCTATGTCTCTACTAATGCGCTCACCCAATTCGATTCGGAGATGGTCACCTTTGCTAACATCAACACCGAACAGGACCTGAAAAGGCTGGAAAGTACCTACACGTATGACACATGACAGTCATGCTCTGAACGCGCCTACACTGGCATCGGGTTTTCGTGTCTGATTCGGCAGGTCCCTTCGTGCCCAACCATGCACGGACCATATGGATCCTCGGGCGTACACCGCTTTCCGAACAGAGGACAGTCGGTAGGTTCGACCATACCGAGGATGACCTTGTGGCACAGGCATCCCGGCAGGATGTCAACAGACTCGGTACCCGAGAACTCGAACACCTTTCGAGCGTCATGCTCCGAGAACTCCTCTCGCAAGTAGTACCCGGACTGGTCTATCGCTCCCAGTCCGCGCCATGGTGCGCTGTCTATGTAGAACGCCTCTCGCAGCGCACTCTGTGCTGCCTTGTTCCCCTCGGGGCGGGCTACTCGAGAGTACTCGTTCTCCGACTCGGCCCGGCCCTCGCGCAGCTGCAGGAGGATCATTCTCACTGCCTCGAGAACGTCAAGTGGCTCGAATCCCGCCACCACGCAAGGTGTGGAGTACTTCTTCGCGAAGGATGCAAAGGCATTGGAGCCGATTATTGCACTGACATGACCGGGTGTCAGAAACGCGTCCACGCGTGGTCCGTCCACAGTCATCAGTAGTTCCATTGCAGGCGGTATGACTTTGAGTGACGTGAGTATGGAGAAGTTCTCGGGGGGTTCCCGTAAGACTTCGATGGCGATGGTTGGCGCGGTTGTTTCAAAGCCAGCTGCAACGAAGACTACTCTAAGGTCAGGGTGCTTCTTAGCGAGTTCCACCGCATCTCTCACACCATAGACTATACGGACATCAGCCCCAGAGAGCCGTTCCTTGGCGAGGGAGGAGTTGGTCGAGGGCACTCTGAACATGTCTCCGAACGTGGCGATGGTATACCCTCTTCTGGCCAAGTCGATGGCCATGTCAACGTCCTGCGCTGCGCACACACATACAGGGCAACCAGGTCCAGCCACCAGTGTGACACCTTCAGGAAGCATATACCGAAGTCCGTGTGAGCAGATGGTGTCTTCGTGGGTGCCGCAGACATGGACAATCCTGTATCTCTTGTCTTCTGCAAGTGCACGAATCTCTCGTACGAGAGCGCCAGCATACCGTGCGTTTCTGAATGTCATGTCCGGTTCCATGTGGGGTAGACCAGTCCAGTCAGTGCATGACGACGGTAAAAAGGGCTGTGCTAGTGGCTTGACTTCTTGAGGTCCGAGAGAATCACAAGCGCCTCGCCTATCGAGATAGAGAGACGACCTGCAAGCTCTCGTGGAGTTATGTCCGGACTGTGGGGGAGAATCTCGCCACTTGTGTACGCGCTGAGCCCAGGGTATAGAGGACTCCGCTTTGCAGTCTCAACCAGTATCGGCCAGAGGGGGTCGTTCTCTATGCGTTTCTCATCGATTTCAATCATACGCGTTGATGATATGACTGACGCATCTTTGCACGCATCCGCGTGGGGAGTTTCATCGTCTGAGCAGCGAACAACATCAGTGAGTCGGCCCTGTTTCATCTGAGTCCCTTCTCGAAAGTGTTCCCGGCGGACCAATGAGTCCAGCATAGTTTCTGAGCATGTGATTATAAGCGTTCGGTAGCCGAGAGAGGAACGCGTTGACCTGCAAGAGGGCGTTCTGCGCAAGGTTTAACAACTCACGCCAAGTATGAAGCACCAATTGTGTTGAGTAATAGAAGACAACACACGGAGTTCGATACGATTTTGCCTCAGGGCATCCGCAGACTGGTTCTAGACGTCCTTAAACCACACACACCGCAGCTGACTGATTTGGCGCTGTCACTGTCCCGCATTGACCGGATAAGTGGTGTCAACATTTCTCTGAGAGAAGTAGACCAGAGCACTGAGTCGGTGTCTATTACGATTGAAGGGGATGACATCGTCTTCGATGTGATCAGAGACCTGCTGGAGGAGGCCGGAGCTGTGATTCACTCGATTGACCAAGTGGTCGCAGGGCGGCTTCTGGTGGAGGATGTGACACTGCAGCCTGAGAACAGCTAGCTACTGAAACGTGTGTTTGCCGCCAAGGGATGCAAGGAGACGCTGGCTCTCTTCCTCAATCTTCCGCTGGACCACTCCCACAAGGTCTTCCTCAAAGGCGGGGGGAATGATCTTGACAACGCTGCAGAGTCGGTCCACAATCCGTTCGGACAGCTCCGCAGGAGAGACTACACTGCCTGTTGCCACGCCCTTGACCATCTCTTCTCCCACGCTAGCTCTGACAACAGATTCCAGCACGCTCATTATGGTGTCCTGGGGGTCCAAGAAGAACTTCTGCCTCGACTGGTCGTGTAGTGTGAGGAAACCCACGTTCTCAACAATGCTGTTGGTATACCAGTCCAGACTGGATTCGCGGAGATTGAGCTTTGATGCGAACTCTACCTTGGTCATTGGGTTTGGATGGCTCCAAGGATGGCGGGACACAACATACAGGGCTGCCCCGAAGAGGGGATCACTCTCTCGAGGGACACCTTCCTTGGATGCATATCGCCTGATGAGGTCTAGGGCCATATACTCGTACCTGTCGTCCACCATCCGCTCTCTGAAGAACTCGTGAGCGTCACGTATCAGACTCACCAGTACCTGTGGGCTGACAGCAACACTTGAAACCTCGGCATGAGACAAGTGACCATTCTCCGACCCGTGAGAGAGTTGTTCCTCGTCAGACAGGGCATGAGGGTCAGTTATATGGCTTTTGCATCGGAAGGCGAGGGGAGTTGGTTTGGCGCTATTCGATATGTTGGGCTGGAAGACAGTCGCATTTTGGTGGTAGTATCAAGCGACGCGCCTCTATGGAGATGACAGCTGCTATCTCTCTCTGTAGACCTTTTCCAGAGCCCAGCGGAGTGCCCTCAGTATCTCTTGGAGTCTCGCTTCTCCGCCGTAGTTCTTGATGGTGACCAGTGTCAAGACGCCTTCATCGGACTTGACTTCGAAGTCGAAAGCGTCGGCCCACTCAATCTCGCCGTTCTCGACCCTGTGCCGGTCTTCCTGCTGGAACTTCCCCAGTATCTGTTCGACAAAGAACCGAGCGAACGCCCCTCGTTTGATGTCATAGCTTGCGTGCGGGGCAGGAACCACAGTGAGGTCGGTCTCTGAGACCTCTACAGTCGCCAGCTGCAGGTCTCGGCTCTTGTTAAGGATCTCCTCCTTTCTGGGAATTGGTGCTTCTGACGCGGGAGGCGAGGCCGCTGGACTGGGTCTGGCCAATGCTGCATCTGCTGTGGCAAAGCTCCCCTTTCCAATCGTGGAGTCAAGGGCCTCAAGGTAAGCTTCAATCCGCTCAGTCCTCTCCCTGAGCCTCTCAAGCTCTTCTTCTAGGTCTCTCCTCAGCTCCAGAAGAGTACGAATACGTGGGTCTTCCAATGCTGACACTCCGCTCAAGTCGTATCGGTTCAGTGATTGCCGCGTCATTTATGGCGGTATGTGGTATATAAAGACCGTTTGGTCCTCTAATCGGATGCTACAGATATGGCGAAGTCGGGACAATGCATCTCACACAATCGACAGACCTTGCAGGCCTCAAGGTCAACGACGACGGGTAGAAAGAAGCCCCGGTTGTCCACCTGTTCCGACTTGGCCAGAACACTGTGAGGACATACATAGATACAGATGTGGCAGCCCTTGCAGAATATCGGATTGATGACGATTTCCTTTGCTCTCTTAGGCAAGGTCTTGGCCTCAGACACGTCTGCTCAAGGTCGGTGATATAACGCTATTTGTGCGACCGACACAGTGTGAGCATAGAGGCGAGCGGACCGTGCATTGCATATGCTGGTAGGAAACGTATGTCGTATTTCGTTCGGAGAGCCGAGCTTCTGAACTTGGCTTCAGATTTGGACCGCCAGTAGAGGTAGTTGTCAGACGTCCACGATGCAGACTGTCTTCAGCGGGGCGACAGTCGATAGCACTCGTTATATACGATTGAGCCGTTCAACTCCATAGTGAGCCCGAGACTTGAAGCCCTTCGTAGTGTTCATGTGTTCCTCATGCGGACGCTTCACAAACGCGCCCTTGGGTCAGAAGCACAGACGGTGCAGTTACTGCGGAAAGATCATAGACATCCGCAAGGCGGCGACTGCCGTCTTTGACAGACAGGATGACGCCATAGTAGCTGTCAAGGAGTTCAACGCAGGCAAGAGCGAGGAGTTCAAGATGGCAGTGGAGAGGTCCAAAGCCAAACTGGAGGCATTGATGCCGAAGGAGCGACTCGATGGGAGTGATTTCGAAACGGATGGCAATGAGACTTCGGTCCCCGCTGGTAAGACCGCACGGCTGATGACTCTGCTTGAGAGAGAGGCTGGCACTCAGCCGTGTAATCTGGACCGACTCAGGGAGCTCTGTGAGCAGTATGGACTCGACTGGGACTGGGTCGAGGGAAATCTCACTAAGATGGCGAGTGCAGGAGAGGTTCTATTCCCGAGACCTTGGCTTGTCAGACTGGTGACCCACCCATCGGCCGGAAAAGAGGAGACAGTCACAAAGGCGACTGATGTGACAAAGGAGATCTTGACCATGATTCGAGAGGCAGGTGGCACAGTTTCAGTTCAGGAGGTCATTACCCATTTTGCACAGAAGGGCGTGAGTGTAGCGGATGTTGAGTCATCCCTCAACAGGCTAATGCAGTCGGGCACAGTGTATGAACCACGAACTGGGACGGTCAGCTTGCTGTAGACCAGAATGATGATATAGCCTAACACTGATTGGGAGAGAAGAGTCCTGATGCCGATAGTGGAGATTGCAGCGAGGAGGCTGCTTGAGAGGAATCCCTCAGTAGGCATCAGCATCGTGGACACGATTGTTCTCCTCTGGATGTACACGAATCCCTATGACAGCAGACGAAGACAACTGAGCAGCATGCGCAACGTGCTGAAGATGACTGAGACGATTAGAACCGCCAGTGGGGGCCTTGAGGTCACCGACGATGAGCTTACCCAGATAGTCTTGGGTAGCCTTCAGAGGCTCTCGCAGAGAGGGATGGTCCATCTCCGGTCTGCAGGCAGGATATTCGTCGTGGGCACTCTTACCGATACAAGCGTTCGACTCATAGAGACTACTCTGGACGGAACTTCACTCAAGACGGTCATGAACGAGTTCGGGGACAACCCCTAAGCTACTTCGACACACACACTGCTGCACCACTTGTAGTGCGCCTGTAGGTTTTCGCTGTTGATTCACGACATGCGGGAATCTGACAGGTGACAAGGTTTAAATGCACATGGCTGGCGGGCTCTGTAGCACTCTCTGGAGAAGACTGCTTCGAAGCCAGGGATTCAGTGCAGGTGACTTAGGTTCTGCTCGCGAGAACGACCTGCAGACGTGTGCCTGTGAGGCTTCCAGGTGGTCATGGAGAGTGAGTTCACTGACTACGGCGTTCGTGCTGGAAGTCAATTGAGCTCTCAGTGGTCCTCATAACGGAAGTGAGGTAAGATGCCGAATTACCGATACTCTATCATAGGCCTAGACCCCGACAAGACCGCGATAGCCAGCGGTAGGAACATGCGCTGTTCACCGAAGCACAGCAGAGAGATCTGCAATGTGATTCGCGGAATGATGCTTGACAAGGCGATTCAGCTTCTCGAAGATGTGATTGAACAGAAGGCATGGATTCCATATAGGAGACACAAGAAGCAGCGAGGACATCACCCCGGGCTGAAGTGGGCAGCAACAGGCGGACACCCAGTGAAAGCATCTCAGGACATCCTGAAGGTGATCAAGAACGCTGAGAGCAATGCGGACAACAAGGGTCTGGACATAGACAGGCTGAAGATCATTCATGCAGCAGCTCACAGAGGACGTGTCTACAAGGCATATGTGGAGCGAGCCTTCGGCAGGAGCTCTCCAAGTTTCCAGCAGACCACGCACATTGAGATAGTCTTGGAGGAGGTCGCATAGATGCCGGCAGTGAAGTACTTCATTGAACAGAGCTCAAAGCGCCTGCTGATAGACGAGTACTTCTGGCGAGAACTCAACGCAGCAGGGTATGGAGGCGTTGAGATACGCAAGATGCCCATGAAGACAGAAGTGATCATTCATGCGGCGAGACCGGGTGTTGTCATCGGTCGGCGAGGAGCGAAGATAAGAGAACTCACAGAGGTCCTTGAGAACAAGTTTGGAGTCGAGAACCCTCAAGTAGAGGTCACCGAGATTGAGAACCCGTGGCTGGATGCCCGAGTCATGGCCTCAAGACTGGCTCGCCAGCTTGAACGAGGAGTGCGTTTTCGACGAATGGCATACTGGATTCTGAGGCGAATCATCAGAGCAGGTGCCCTGGGCTGTGAGATTACAGTCAGAGGAAAGCTGTCAAGCAGAAGGGCAAGATATCAGAAGTTTAGGTATGCGACCGTGTCCAAGACCGGCGAACCAGCAATGAATTTCGTCGACGATGCAATCGACTTTGCAATACTGAAACCTGGCACGATTGGAGTGCATGTGAGAATCATGATGCCGGGTTCAAAGATGCCGGGTGTCATTTATGTGAAGAAGACCAAGAAGAAGGCCAAGGAACCGCAGCTGCTCAAGGAACCCGGAGAGGCAGGTGAAGCTGCAGAGGGCGAAGAGGAAGAAGCAGAGGAAGAGCCCGAGGTCGTCGAAGAGGCCCTCGAGGGTATTACGGATATGGACGAACTCCGAGAACTGGAGGAGCTGGACAGTCTGGACCTCATCGATGAAGAGGGCGACGGAGACAAGGGAGGAAATGACGAATGACCAGACTCACAGCGAAAGATATTCGCAAACTCAACCCAATGGAGAGAAAGAAGAAGCTGGAACAGCTGTATAACGAGCTCTCCAGCACGAGGGTCCAGATGGTGACTGGCGGGAGTACCGAGAACCCCTACAAGATCAGGACAATCAAGAGGACAATCGCACGAATCAAGACGATAGAGCGAGAACAGGAGGCTCAGGGACTATGATTACTCCCCAGAACCTGCTGAACCATGAGATTGTGGGTTTGCCGGTGCACATCGCCCAGTCAAATGACTCCGGACTCGTGTCCAGAAGAGGCAGCGTGGTTGGTGAGACCAAAGAGACTCTACTGGTCGAGACTCCGACAGGAGTTGTCAGAATTGCAAAACGAGTCTGTGTGCTTGACTTCACTATCAACAACGACACGGTCGTGCGAGTAAGAGGAAGCCTACTGAGGGGTCGCTCAGAAGAGCGCTTGAAGAAGAGGCTCGGCAGGAGTGAGTGACAGTGTCAAAGGACAAGAAGAAGGTACGAAACATCGGGATTCCAAACATCAGCCCACCCGATAAGACGTGTGAAGACCCAAACTGCCCATTTCACGGGCACTTGCCAGTCAGGGGTCGGATGATGGAAGGAACCGTCACCAGCACAAGTATGTACAAGACCATCACAATCCAGACAGACTACTTCAGTCTTGTCAGGAAGTACTCTCGATTCGAGAGACGTAGGTCCAAGAAGCAGGCGCGTGTGCCCGACTGCCTTGATGTCAAGGTCGGTGACACTGTCAAGGTGATTGAGTGCAGACCCCTGAGCAAGACCGTGAGCAGAGTGGTCGTTTCTGTTTCACGCAAGTCATCCGCAGTACAGGAGGCCGAATAGTTGTCACGAAAGATGAGCAGAGGAATCAAGAAGTTCGTCCCGAAGATGGCACGTGGACTGCCTATAGGTGCGACGATTCTTTGCGCCGACAACTCGGGAGCGAAGGAGCTCAAAGTCCTCACGGTCCTCGGTCACAAGGGGACACTCCGCACAATCAGTAGTGCAGGCATAGGGGACCTGATCAGTGTGTCTGTGACCAAGGGAAAGCAGGAGATGAGGAAGCAGGTGCTCCAGGCAATCGTTGTGAGACAGAGGAAGCCATACAGAAGACCTGACGGCACATGGATTCACTTTGAGGACAACGCAGCCGTACTTGTGAAGCCCGGCGGTGAACCACAGGGCTCGGAACTCAGAGGGCCGATGGCAAGAGAGGTCACATTGAAGTGGCCCAGAGTAGCGGCGATAGCAACCAAGATAGTTTGAGGGCGGTGGAAATGACAAAGAGAATCAGTTCCAAGGCTCCAAGGAAACAACGAGCAGCGATACACAGAGGACCTCTGCACGCTCACAGGAGCCAGCTCAGATGCAGACTTGACGACGCCCTCAGAGAGGAATATGGCCTCAAGTCACTGGTCATCAAGAAGGGAGACCTAGTACGAATAATGAGAGGGCAGTTCCGCGACACTGAGGGAAAGGTCACCAGAGTGGACTACTCTCGGATTCGCGTCTATCTGGATTCAGCAACGACAACGAAGGCTGATGGCAAGGAGGCCCCAGTGCCTATCCACCCATCCAATCTGCTTCTTGTAAAGCTCGAACTCAATGACGAGAGAAAGCAACTGCTGCAGAAGAAGATGGTTGACAAGACGGAGGATGAAACAGAGTGACAAGACTGGGTCAGAAGAAACAACTCAAACGGTTACCAGCACCAGCACACTGGCCCATTAGCAGGAAGAGCACCAAGTTCACCATAAGACCTCGTCCAGGACCACATCCAAAGGACTCGTGCATTCCAATAGGAATACTCCTCAGAGAGGTCATGGGATACGCCCACGATATGCGAGAGATCAGGAAGATTCTCACAGCAGGGCAAGTCAAGGTGGACGGACGAACTGTGAAGCAGGCAGGCTTTCCATTGGGAGTCATGGATGTTATCACTGTTGAGTCGTCTGGCCAGAACTTTCGAATCCTGCCAAGGACGGACGGAAAACTCGTTCCAGTCCCCATTCAGCAGGACGAGGCGGGTTTCAAGGTCTGTCGCATTCAGAGCAAGAGGATGGTGAAAGGAGGTGCAGTGCAACTGAGCCTCCACGATGGCCGTTGTCTTCTCCTGCCGAAGGACCACAATCCCGAAGACTACAGACTCTTGGACTCCCTCAAGATACTCGTCCCAGACCAACACCTGGTATCGAAGTTCCCACTTGAAAAGGGAGCCCATGTCATAATCACTCGTGGCAAGAACGTTGGAATACAGGGAAAGGTGGTTCAGGTTGAGAAGAGATACGGTACATTCGCCAGCATTGTCACCGTGGAGGACCTACAGGGAAAGAAAGTGCAGACCGCACTTCAGTACGTGTTCGTTGTCGGCAGCAACAAGCCTGAGGTCACACTGATTTCCGCTGGAGGTGCCAAGGAGTGAGCACGCCAAACGAGCAGGTGATTATCAGCGAGTGGGACGCCCACCCAATGCGCAAGCCCTTCATATCGAAGGTTGTCGTGGACATGTGTGTCGGAGGTGGAGAGACGCTCAACAAGGCTACAACAATACTTGAGGCTCTCACAGGACAGACACCGGTCCAATCAATTGCAAGACAGACAATCCGTGACTTCGGAATACGAAAGAAGGAGGCGATTGCAGTGCGCGTGACGCTCCGACATGAGAAGGCTGTCGAGTTCCTGAAGAGAGCCCTGAAGGCAAAGGACGACGCACTCCTGATCAGGAACTGGGATGAGGACGGCAACTTCGCCTTTGGAATAAGCGAACACATTGATCTGCCCGGTGTCAAGTACGACCCACAGCTCGGAGTACAGGGCATGAACATAACAGTCTGTCTGGAACGGCCCGGGTACAGAGTGAAGAGGCGGCGCAGACAGCAGTCCAAGGTTCCCTGGCGTCATAGACTGACTCCTGAGGAGAGCATGGTGTTCGTGCGAAAGGAGTTTGGTATCGAGATACTTGAGAAGGAAAGGGAACGGACCTATATGGTGTAGAGGCGAAAGACAATGAGTACGAACAAGGACAAGGGAAAGAAGCGTAAGAGCATGGGAAAGGGAAGCCGCACGTGCATACGCTGCGGAACACACCGTGCAGTCATCCGTTCCTACGGGCTCAACATATGCCGCCGCTGTTTCAGAGAGACAGCACGGAAGATGGGCTTCAAGAAGTTCCAATAGGAGGACACAGAGAATGCCGCTACTAGACCCATTGGCTGACGCGCTAACCAGCATATACAACAGTGAGATTATAGGCAAATCGGAGGTCGTAATCGCACCCGCCTCTGGCCTGATAGAGAGAGTCCTCCAAGTCATGCAGAGGAAGGGCTACATAGGTGAGTTTGAGCGAATCGACGACGGCATGGCAGGAAGGTTCCGAATCCAGTTGATGGGCCGGACAAACAAGTGCGGAGCCATAAGGCCACGTTATCCGGTCAAGCGTGACAACTTCGAGAAGTATGAGAAGCGGTTTCTGCCAGCCTACAACTACGGAGTACTGATAGTCACAACCCCTCTAGGTGTAATGACACACGAGGATGCAAAGGCCCGCAAGGTTGGGGGAAGACTGCTCGCATATGTGTACTGAGGTGCTACAGATGTCGGTCCATGCAGTATACGAGAAGCAAATCCAAATACCCGAGAAGTGCAAGGTCACGATTGAAGACAGGACAGTGACTGTCAGCGGTCCGATGGGTACAGTCAGTCGGTCATTCATGGATTCTCAGACCACAATCAGGCTGGACGGCCGCGAGTTTGTCGCATCGACCACCTCGAAACGAAAGCACGACCGGGCCATGGTGGGGACTATCGTTGCACACCTCCGCAACATGTTCGACGGCGTCCAGCATGGCTACAAGTACGAACTGAAAGTGGTCTACTCCCACTTTCCTATGAACATCGAGGTCCGGGGAAAGGAACTGACCATCAAGAACTTCATCGGTGAACGTGGTGTGCGCAAGGCCCATCTGATTGGCGACGTCAAGATTCAGGTCGCTGAAGATGAGATCACCATTACAGGGATAGATCTAGAGCAGGTGTCGCAGAGTGCAGCTAACATCCAATCAGCATGCAAGCTGCGGGGAAAGGACAGGCGAGTCTACCTTGATGGTGTCTATGTGATTCGCAAGACCGTGGGCGGGAAAACCAAGTCCGTCGTTTAGGGAGTGATGTTCGATGTCTAAGGATGCTAAGACCCCAAAGAAGACCGCGAAGAAGTCAGAAGACACTCCTGAGAAGGAGCCGAAGAAGACAACGGCAAAGAGTGCCGAGAAGACTGGCACCAAGAAGACCGAGTCAGCTGCGAGGACCTCTTCAAAGAAGACTACAGAAGCTGTGGCAGAGAAACCGAAGACCGCGAAGACCGAAGTGAAGACGCGAAAGGCCCCGCAGAAGAGTGAGGCGGCGGTGAAGTCGGAGTCCAGGAAGAAGGTCACAGAGCCCGCGGCCAAGACCACGGCCGAACCTCGGAAGAGGGCCACAGCCAAGGCCGCTGCTGAACCTGAAGTCAAGACCACATCGAGGACAAAGGCAGAAGCCGCACCAAAGAAGCGTACACCAGCCGTGACCAAAGGGGAAGAGCCAGCACCGGTAACAATGACTGAGGCAAGACCCAAGGAGAAGAAACCCAAGGCTGAGAAGGCAGAACCAGTAGCGGCTCCGCCCAAGGTCACAAAGACAGTCAAGAAGGCCCCGTCAAAGATGACCAAAGCCGTTCCTGCAGAGGTCCCCAAGAAGGAGGAGCCGCTGACCAGCGCGAAGGCGATACGTGGGTCAAGACTCTGGAGGATTACTCAGGAGAAGAAGAAGAGACAGCCTGCATTCAGACATGAGCAAGCCCATCGATGGAGGCGTATCAAGAACTCCTGGCGGAAGGTCAGAGGTATTGACAATCTTGCTCGTGAGAAGCGCAAGGGAAGGATAGCCCTAGTCAATCCGGGGTATAGGAAGCCCGTTGCAGTCAGAGCAGTCCATCCCTCCGGGTACATAGAAGTCCTTGTCTCCCGTCCTACAGACATTGACGGCCTTGACCCAATGAGGTATGCTGTCAGGATCGATGGCCACGTTGGCGTGAAGAAGCGCCAGGAGATAATCAAGAGGTCAGAGGCTGCATCTCTTAGAGTACTGAACCCTGGAGCGCCAGAGACTGCGGTTACTGAGGAAGAGCTATTCTCAGAGCTTGAAGGAGTTGAAGAACTGGAGGCTGAAAAGAAATGAAACTCACGAGTCAGAAGAGGCTCGCAGCAAAGGTCATGAAGACCGGCACTTCAAGGGTCTGGATTGACCCCAAGTTCCAAGACGAGGTGTCATTGGCCATCACGAAAGAGGACATCAGACGTCTTGTTGACGAGGGTGCCATTCAACCCAGACAGAAGACTGGTGTCAGCAGAGGCCGGGCAAGGTACTCTGAGGCACAGAAGCGCAAGGGCAGAAGAATGGGACCCGGAAGGAAGAAGGGCAAGCACACAGCTGTCTTGACAGGAAAGAGAAGATGGATGATGAAGATTAGGCCGATGCGACGAGAACTCAAACGACTCCGGGACGATGGTTCCATTGAGCCGAGGGTCTATCGTCAGTTGTACCTGAAGGCGAAAGGCAATTCGTTCAGGAACACGGCCCACCTCAAGACATACATAGCTGATCAGAGACTGGGGGTGAAGTAGATGGCGCAAGGTCCCACGTATCGAGTGAAGTTCAAGCGTCGTCGCGAAGGTAAGACGGACTACTACCGTCGCAGGAGACTACTGCTGTCGAGGCAGCATCGTCTTGTCGTCAGAAGGACGAACACGAGGACAATAGTGCAGGTGATTGCTGCAAGACCAGAGGGTGATCAGGTGGTCGCATCTGCAATCTCCTCCGAGCTCGCAGCACACGGTTGGGATGCAGGCACTGCGAACCTTCCTGCAGCGTATCTCACCGGACTGTTAGCTGGACGTAGAGCTGTTTCGAGAGGTGTGAGTAATGCTGTGCTTGACATAGGGCTCAACCCACCAGTAAAGGGATGCAAGGTGTATGC